>DEUO01000115.1:741-4451 GCA_002362595.1 Caryophanales bacterium UBA3260 | reverse complement strand
GCCTGGTTATTTAACCCTTTAATAAATAAAATATCTAAAAAGAATCGACCTTTAATGTCTATCTTAACATTCCTTATCTTTATTTTTATAATAATAACTTTCTTCTATTTCCTAATACCTACCATATATAAAGAAATATCAGAATTAATAGATATCTTACCATCTATCTTTAATATCTTAGAAAAATATATTAATAATATTGGTCTTAAAACATGTTTAGATAATATATCTAATTTCTTAATAAACAATATTCCTTTATATCTAGTAACATCAATAAAATCAATCTTTAAGTACTTAGGAGTAATAGGTATAGGACTTATCTTAGGCTTATATATAAGTATTGATTATGAAAAAATAATTTATTTCATAAATAGCTTAATACCAAAAAAACATCAATGCATAATAATTAATCTATCTAAAGAAGTAAGTGAAGAAGTCCGTAAATGTGTAAACGGTACATTATTAGTAGCTTTTTGTGTCTTTATCCTAGATAGTCTTGGTTTTTACTTTCTTAAATTAAATGCTCCTTTATTATTCGGCTTACTTTGTGGAATAACTGACTTAATACCTTATATAGGACCATATATTGGTGGAATAGCAGCTGTAATAGTAGGATTTACCGAAAGTAAGCTAATAGGAATTCTAACAATTATTATTTGTATTGTCGTTCAATCTATTGAAAACTATATCTTACAACCAATAATAATGAGTAAAAGTATCAAAATAAGTCCTGTCTTAATTATTGTTGGTTTACTAGTATTTGGTAATATCTTCGGAATAATAGGAATGATTTTTGCAACTCCATGTGTAGCTATTCTTAAAGTAATATTTGAACATCTTAATCATATAATAAAAAAATGTTATGAACGCGAATAAGCAAAATTTGACAAATATAATAACTAATAATATAATGCTAACAATACAGCAAGATAGTTCAAGAATAATTAGGGGGTAAAATTATGGAAATTATTCAAAGTAGAAGAGATAAAATAATAACTGGAGCAAAAAAAGTAACTGCATGTATAGCTTTAGCAGGTTTATTAACTGGTGGGTTAGGCTTAGTGCATGCGGCATCAGAATGCACTGCTAATAGCAAAATCGACTCAATGTGTCCTATGGCTCAAATAGAAACGGCATTATTTGGTAAAAAAGCAGGTATGGAACATCAAGTTCATGATATAGAAAGATATGGATATAATACTGAAGATGGACGTGTTTACACTACTAATGTAACTTATATGCCAGCTGGTTCTTATACTGTTCCTGAAGGCTATATATTAAAAACTGACGAAGAAGGTAAACCATATGGTTACAAAGAACTAGAAGTATTATATAAAACTTATATTAATGAATTTGGTCAAGAACAAAAAGCATACTTTTTACCAGAAGGTGGCGTAATAGGTCAAGCTCCTGATGGTAAAATGTATGGTTATAAAAAAGTAAGTGCTATACCAGTAGAAGATGATACAATATCATATGCTATAGTAAGAGAAACAAAAGATGGACAAATTACTAAAAATGCGTACTTTGTATATGATAGTGAAACCGAAAAATCTGCTACTGTATCAGAATATCCAGTACTAAGAAAGACAAAATAGAAGAGCAATCTTCTTTTTTATTTGCTAAAATATATTTTATGTATTATAATAAAACATGCTTTTTATGGAGGGGTTAAATATGAATAATACAGGAGCAACAAATAGCACTGAAAAAGTACTTTTTACCGACGATTTATCTATACTAGCTTTACTTACTCAGCAAGAAAAAATAATCGAAACAGGTATATCTTTTTCAGGAGCAGTAAAAGTAGATGAAAGTATATCTATTATTACCAATAAAGATGTTAAAATACCAGGTAATATAATGGATGCTAAAAAAACATATCTAAAAGTAATGGAAATGCGTGAATTAACCGAAGAAGAACAAAAATATGCAAGTAAAGGCCGTGAATTTTTAGCTAAAATGTTTAAAATAATGTTTTATAATAAAAAAGCAATGATAGCATGGACATGCACTGTAGCAGCTATGCTAGGCTTAGACATTGCAACTGGTAATTTATTAGGCATAGCAATAAACATCATACTTATATTATTATTTAACAGACCTATTAAATTTATAAAAGAAATTGCAGCTATGTATGAAAGAGAAGATAGAATAGAAGAACTAAGCGAAGAACTAAGAGAAAATCATCTTTTAAGCTTAATAGATTCAGTAGACAATGATAAAGATATCAAAATGTATGCCAAATTAAAACAAGGAAGATAATTTATGAGCAAAAAAGTAAATATTGAAAAAGAAAGTGAATTTAATTTTTTTACTAGCTTCGATGATGTCGAAGAAACAGGTTTAGTATTTCAATTTCTAGATTCACCAATCGAACATGTTCCATCTGGTGATGATAAGCATAACATTCCTTTAGAACAAATCCCTAAAGAAATTGACATGGTAGAAGTTCCAATAAAAAAAGAAGAAGTACCAAAAACATATCAAAAAGTTATTGAAGTACATGAAATGAATGAAGCAGAAAAAAACTTCGCTAATAGAATTAGATACATATTAAAACTTATCTTTAAAGGTTTCTTTAAAGAAAATATAGTTAATGCATGGTGTACAGGATTATCATATGGTATTATTACTTATGATATAATTGAACAAAAATATCTTCCCGCTCTAATAATGTTTATCTATTCTTTATTATATACTGACATTAAAAATGGAGTTAAAACGTTATTAGATTATTGTACTTCTAAAAAAAGAAGAGAATTAGAAGCAGATTTAGAGAGTCACAGTGTATTAAATTATACAAATTCAATGATACATTCAGATGAAGTAAAAATGTATGTTAAAAGAAAGGAATATAAATAATGGAAAAATTAGAACTTTCAGCAGAAGCTTTAGGCAAAAAAACTAATATGAATTATTCGTGCGGAACTTTATATACTAATAGTCCTAAATTCTTTAATAAATATTATCTATGTAATGAAGTAGAAGAGTGTGGAATAGTACTGAGTAGTAAAGCTATCTCTAAAATCGCTCAAGAACAACAAGATAGCAGTAAAACTAATATTAAACCATCAGAACCAGAAGAAAGATTTATTCCATTCCCAACTGCTAAAGAATCAGTAGATAAGTACAGAACAGCTTTAAAAGTAATAGATGTCGAAACAATGGACAAAGTTCTTACAAAAAAAGAAATATGGGAGTGGATAAAAAAAGATATACTTCGTATTGACGTTGGAAATATTGCTATATTCGGTCTTCTATGGCTATTCGGCGATAAAAGTATAGGCAATACAGGATGGCTTGCTTTCTTATGCTTACTTTGCAATATAAACCTATATGAAGCTATTAGGATGGTAAGAGCAATGTTTATAAAAGGACATAATAAAGAACTCCTAGAAACAGAAGTATGGAAAATGGGTTTATCAGATTTAATCTATACTCCTATAGAAAAAGATGAACTAAAATTATATCTAAAAGTAAAAGATGGAGATTTTAAATTTAAATAAAAATCTTTACATCTTTAAAATAATTTTATATAATCAAATTGTTAGTTTTGTTAATTAATCATTGACGAAGACAAAGTAATTGTAAATTATTATAGAGACTTAGTGTTTGGTGAAAACTAAGATAATGAGCAATGAAATAGCTACCTTCTGAGATTAATCGGTTAAAACCGTTATCTATAATTAAGTAAAATAAAGGATGGT
>DEUO01000115.1:0-450 GCA_002362595.1 Caryophanales bacterium UBA3260 | reverse complement strand
TGGTACCGCATTATTTGCTCCTTGGCAAGTAATGTGGTCTTTTAATTTTAGGAGATGACATATGAAATTATTTTTAATAGCAGGCAAAGCTGGTAGTGGTAAAAATGAAGTAGCTGATATCATTAAAAAAAATCTAAATAATAGTATAGTTACAGGATTTAGTAAATATATAAAACTATTTGCTTTAGAATTTACTAATTGGGATGGTAGAGATTTTCATAAACCACGAGCGGTATTACAAAGTATAGGAGACACTTTAAGAAGCGTTAGAGAAGATTTTTTAACAAAACGAATAAAAGAAGATTTACTAGTATATAAAAAACTAGGTATAGAAAATGTTATTGTTAGTGATGTAAGACTTATAAATGAAATAGAATACTTTAAAAAAGAAAAAGATATTGAAGTCATTACAATAAGAGTAAATACTAAAACTAGTTTTTTATATACTAG
>DEUO01000009.1 GCA_002362595.1 Caryophanales bacterium UBA3260 | reverse complement strand
CTTATTATTAATATATATATTAGTAATTATAAATATTTAGATTAAGTATAGATGTTTAATTTTTTTTATAACTTTTATGAAATGAAAAACAAAATATGATATAATTTATATAAGAATAATTAAGGGTTAAGTAATATAAAGGATGTATTTATATGAGTAACAATAATTATGAAACAAGATGTAATATTGTGCCAATTGAGAAGCTTGAAGATGGTCAAAGATATCGTGTTAGTTTAGAGTTACCTATGAGTTATGGTTGGTATGAAGATGTTGGTATGGTTGTTGAAGAGGGAGATGACGATTTACATTTTCCTTTGAAACATAACAGAAATGAGAATGGAATGGCTATTTTTGAATCGACAATAGATTTGAAAACAAGAGCTGTTGTTTATTATCATTTTCTTTGTAAAGTTAATGGTAATTTAAAAATTATTAAGAATGGTACTACTTTTGATTATCGAGAGATGAGGCCGAATGAACATTTAAAGTTGAGTGTTAATTTTGAAGCTCCTGAATGGGCGAAAGGTGCCATAATGTATCATATTTTTGTGGATAGATATCGAAAAGGTAGAAAAGAAGATTTACCTTCTATGCCTCGCCGAACAATTCATAAAGATTGGAATGAAGAATTAATTATCGGACCAGATAGTAATGGTATTTGGAATGCAGACTTTTATGGTGGAGATTTAAAAGGTATTGAAGAGACTTTAGATTATATTAAGTCTTTAGGTGTAACTATTCTTTATTTGAGTCCTATTGTACAAAGTCAATCTAATCATAGATATGATACAGCTGATTATATGAATGTTGATCCCTATGCAGGATGTAATGAAAATTTAAGATGTTTATGCGAATCAGCTCATAGAAAAGGTATGAAAGTTGTTCTTGATGCAGTATTTAATCATACAGGAAATGATAGTAAGTATTTTAATGAATTTGGTACTTTTTCTAATGAGGGAGCATTTAGAAATCCGGATTCAGAGTATGCTAAATTTTATAGAAAGCATTATGAAAACGGTCAGATTAAATATGATTATTGGTGGGGAATGCCAAACTTACCAGTATGTGATGGAAATTCTTATGAATGGAAAAAATTTATTACTGGTGAAGGTGGTGTGATTGATTATTGGTTCAGTTTAGGAATTGATGGTTTAAGACTTGATGTAGCAGATGAACTTACTGATGAATTTATTGAACTCATTAGACAAGCAGTTAAGAGAAATAAAGAAGACGGTTTCATAATTGGTGAAGTATGGAAGAATCCTATGCGTATGGGACGCGGTTATTTAGAATCTGGTAAGGGTATGGATACAGTTATGAATTATCCTTTAATAGATGCGCTAATTCGTTATTTTAAGTACTGTGATGTTAATAAGTTATCTTACATAATTAATGATATATTGAACGAATATCCAAAAGATACAATAAATACTTTAATGAATTTTACTTCTACTCATGATATATCAAGAATTATTAATATACTTGCAACTTCTGATTTTCAGGAATATGGTGAGTGGGCTTGGAATCCTAATTCAAGTGATTTAGAGTGGTGTCGTAATTTTAGATTATCCCCAGAACAATATAAACGTGGTAGAAAAGTATATGAAGCTTATGTGTTTTTACTTGCTTTTTTACCAGGTATTTTGTCAATATTTTATGGAGATGAAGTTGGTTTACAAGGTATGGGCAATTTGGCTAATAGGAAACCTTATCCATGGGGATATAGAGATAAAAAAATATTAGAATTCTTTAGGTATATTGGAAAGATTAGAAAGAATGAAATATTATTAAAAGAAGCAGATTTAAATGTGTTAGATATAAATGATAAGTATTTGATGATTGAACGTATGGGAGAAGAAGAAAAGATTTTAGTTACAGTAAATAGAACAAATAGTGAGCAGCAATTTTCAATACCTGGTGAATATGAGAAGAATAATAGTGGAATTTATACATTAAAGAAGTCTTTGCCAGGTAGATTAAGTCCATATGGGGCGGCGGCGATGAAGACGAGAAGATAGTTAAAGAATGTTTTAAAACATTCTTTTTATTTTGAGAGAATGCAATTTTTCTTTATGATATAATGGATTTGGAAGAATGAGTTGATTAGTAGTGAAAAAAATTGATTATGTAAATAATATTATGGATGAAATTATAAAATGGACTGAGAATTATAATAATATTTTTGGAGTAGAAGAATTTATTGATTATTCAGATGTGGATAGATATATGTTAAATAATCCTTTACCAACTAGAAAAAAACTTGGATTAACTTTAAATATTAATGCTATTGTTAAATATTTTAAATATGTTTCTTTTTACAACAATACATGTCAGTTGATTTCAAATTTAAAGAATCAAGTGAATATACACAATGATAATTTAATGAGTAAAAAAGTTGATTATTTTAGAAAAATCTGCGGAAAAATTGAAGATAGAAACTTGGATGGACAACAAATTAATGCAATTATTAGAGAAAATAGGAATCAATTAATTATTGCAGGAGCTGGTTCTGGTAAGACAACTACAATAATTGGAAAAGTAAAATATTTATTAAAATGTAATCAAGTAGAAAGTGATGAAATATTACTTTTATCTTTTACTAATGCATCTGCTGAAGAGATGAAAAAAGAGTTGAAGCTGAAACTAATTGTAAAATAGATACTTTTACTTTTCATAAACTTGGATTGGAGATTATAAAACAATCAACAAATAAGGCTGTTAATATATATGAAAAAGATGTAAAGAATTTTATAAAAGATAAAATTGAGAAATTACTTATGAATCCTAATTATTTAAATAAACTGATAAATTTTATTATATATGATTTTAATGTATTAAAAGAAGAATCAGATTTTTGTAATTTAGAAGAATATGAAAAGTATTTAACTCAAAATCCACCAACCACTTTTAAACGAGAAGTTGTAAAAAGTAACGGTGAATTATATATAGCAAATTTCTTATACTCAAATGGTATTGATTATGTATACGAGGATCCATATGTAGTTGATACATCTACAATTGATTTTCAACAATATAAGCCAGATTTTCATGTATTAAATACTAATTGTTATATAGAATATTTTGGTATAGATGAAAATGGTCAAGTTGCTCCTCATTTTGTTTCTAAAAATGATAAAAGTCCAACTGAGAATTATCTGGAAGCTATTGATTGGAAAAGAAAAGTTCATAAAGAAAATGGAACTAAATTAATTGAGAGTTTTTATTATGATTTTAAAAGAGGAGAATTATTAAAGAATTTGGAAAGAGAGTTATTGAATAAAGGGATTAAATTATCTCCTAAAAGTGATGAACAATTATGGAAAGAAATAAATGAGAAAAATGTTGGTATTTTAGATGAGATTATAAATATTCTGGCTACTTTAATAAATTTAATAAAAAGCAATAATATGAGTTTTGATGATTTTAAAAAGCTGTGCTTAGCTAATAATGTTAAGAATGACATTTCAATTGTAGAATTGCTTGAACCTATTTTTATTTCTTATAATGAATTTTTAAGAGGATCATCCTTAATTGATTTTAATGATATGATTAACATTGCTACAGACTGTGTTAAAGAAAATAAATATGTTCATAATTATAAATACGTTATTGTTGATGAATATCAAGATATTTCTATGTCTAGATTTAATTTATTAAAAGAACTAAGAAATCAAAAGGATTATAAGCTATTTTGTGTAGGGGATGATTGGCAGAGTATCTATAGATTTTCTGGTAGTGATGTTGGTTTAATTATGAATTTTGAAAAATATTGGGGTGATACATATATTAGTAGAATAGAAAGAACTTATAGGTTTTCTAATATGATGGCTAATATAAGTGGAAATTTTGTTATGCAAAATCCTCATCAAATTGTTAAGCAAATTAGAGGTTTTGATGAATCGCGTTCTTCTATAGGATGTATTTATGCAAAAACAGAAAATGATTTAATTCTTAGATTAGAAGAAAAACTAAAAACTTTACCACTTAATAGTTCAGTTTACTTTATTGGTAGATATAAGTTTGATATAGATATATTAACTAATAAGTTTTATAAAAAATATAACAATGTTTCTCAAATGGTTGATGTCTGTTACTTAGAAAGAAGAGATTTAAAAATAAACTATTTAACTGCTCACAAGTCAAAAGGATTGCAAGCAGATTATGTATTTATTTTGAATAACAAGGATTATGGAATGGGATTTCCTAGTAAGATTTCAGATTTGCCAATTATAAGATTGTTGTTAGATAATACAGATGACTTTCTTTATAGTGAAGAAAGAAGATTATTTTATGTTGCAATGACTAGATCAATAAAGAAAACTATATTTTTAGTATTATCTACTAATAAATCATCTTTTATAAGAGAGATTGAATCTAACTATGAAAAAATTATTAACAAAGAATTTTATGAATGCCCTAAATGTGGCAGCTCGTTAGTTAAGAAAAACGGAAAGTTTGGTCCTTTTTTTGGATGTTCAAATTATCCTAATTGTAAATATACTAAAAATATAAAATAAAGTTATTATTGAGATTATGTTATAATTTATTTAGGTGATTAAAATGGGGCTTTTTGATGTATTTAGAGATACTGTATTTTTAAAAGAAGATAGTAGTTTAGAAAAACAAATAGACGAATTGAAGAAAATAAGAGATAATGTATCTGATAAAGATAAAATAGATAAAGATATTAAATTATTAGAACTTGGTTTACAAGGTGAGAAAGAAATTGCTTTTGAACTTAAGAATGCTAATATAGGAATGTATGTATTACATGATGTCACCCTAAGTTATGAAGATTTAAAAGCTCAGATAGATTATGTAATTGTAACTAAAGGATATACTTATTTAGTTGAATGTAAGAATTTACTTGGAGATATTATAGTAGATAATCAAGGACAATTTATGCGTAGTTATGAAGTTAAGGGTAAGAAGATAAAAGAAGGAATATATTCTCCTTATACACAAGCAGTAAGACATAAAGAAATTCTTAAAAAAAGATGGTTAAGTAAAAGAAATAAGCTTCAAATTATGTTGTGGGAGAAAAGCTTTGAGAATATGTGGTATAAACCGTTGGTTGTCTTATCTAATTCTAAATGTTTACTAAATACAAAGTATGCACCTAATGATGTAAAAAAGAATACGATAAGAGTAGATCAACTTGTAGGTTATATAAAAAGAGATTTAGAAAGATATGATCATGATATGTATTCTTCTAAAAAGAATATGGTTGAATTGGCTGAATCTTTTTTGAAAGATAATGAAGAAGTTGAGTATTACGATATTGCTAGTCGTTATCAAAAGGATATAGAGTGTAATAAAAAAAATAAATCCGTTGGAGAAAAAGTAGAGATAAAAGTATGTCCAAAATGTGGTGGAAAATTAGTATTAAGAAATGGACAGTATGGCGAATTTTATGGTTGCTCTAATTTCCCCCAATGCAGATTTACTTTAAAAAAATAATAATTAATATAAAGTATTAAATAAAATAATTTTATAATTTGTATATAAAGAGATAAGATATGTTTTAAATTTAACATATCTTTTTATTTGCATATGTTTAGTAATTATTTGAAGTATCTTGTATTTAAATCATAAATAAAATGTTTTTTAAAATATTTTATTTTGCTATAATATGTTTGGTTGGGGATAGTATGGATGATGAAATAGTAATATTAACAGATGCTGAATTAGAAACTGCGTTTACTGATGATGCCTATAAAATGTATATGCGTGAAATCCGTCAGTATCCAAGTTTATCTATAGAACAGCAGAAAAGTTTAGGATATCGTTATAAAGAAAATGGCGATTTAGAAGCTAGAGAATTATTAATAAATTGTAATTTAAGATTGGTTGTAAGCGTTGCATTTCGTTATAAAGCAAGATTGAAGCACTTTCAAATATTAGATGTAATACAAGAAGGAACCTTCGGTCTTATTAGGGCATTAGAAACTTATGACCCTGAACAAGGAGCTTTTACCACTTATGCAATTCCCTGGATAAAACAAAGAATAACACGTGGTCTTGCTAACAAAGATGACGATATTAGAAAGCCTGTTCATATTATTCAGCTTATTCCTAAATATCTTGCTTTAGTAGAAACGTATAATCAAAAAGGATTACCATTACCATCGGATGATGACTTCTGTGATATTTTACATATAACAAAGGCTACTTTAAAAAGTATTAGAGAATCTTTAAAGCAAGATCCAATTAGTTTAAATCAAACTGTTGATGATGATGAAAAAAGTGAATTAGAAAATTTTGTGATTGTTGAAAATAATGATTATGATAACGTATTAAATAAAATAGTAAATGATAATGTATTATTAGTTTTAAAGGAAGTTTTAAGTCCATTAAAATATTTTGTTATTTATCATAGAATTTTAGCTGAAGAACGAAAAACATTAGAAGAAGTGGCTGCCTATTTTAATATTACTAGGGAACGTGTAAGACAAATTGAGGCATCTACTTTAAAAAAACTAAGACCTTATATGGTGAAAAATAGTGGTTGTTTTGTTAGAACATTAAATAAAATTAAGCAAAGAGAAGGATATAAATTCAATGCTTTAAAAAAGAAACCTTTATCACCAATACAGATTATTAAATATATGTATATAAAAGATGACTTGACTGATATAGAAAGAAAGTTTTACGAATTAAATGTATTTGGTCAATATAAATATAGCAATAGTGAATATGCTACTATTTTAGGAATAACATTACAAGAATTAAAACAAGTAATAGAAGAATTAAAAACTAAGATTAATAAAAAATTTAGTGATAAAAAATCATTTATATACATATATTTAATAATCTGTAT
>DEUO01000121.1 GCA_002362595.1 Caryophanales bacterium UBA3260 | reverse complement strand
ACTTAGTTTTCAAAGATCATTTTCACATTCAAGATTTTGCTTTTTTTCTTGACTGCGATGAATAATATACCAAAACATTTTTAACTTGTCAACTTTTTATTAACATTTTTTTAAAAAAGTTTTTTTAAGGCATATTTTTCGGCTTTTTTCTCTAAAAGCACTCTCATTATATCACAATTTTCGCCATAGTCAAATTTATCTTGCAACATTTTAAATAATTATTCTTTATATACGATATAAGATACTTTTATATACCTATATTATAATATATTTAAAGCTAAAAAATAGATTACAATATTAATTAAATTTATATCCAATATATAAAACATATATTTATATTAAAAAAGACTGATATAAAATATCAATCTTTAACTATGCTTTCTTAGTAACCTTTTTCTTAGCTACTTTTTTTTCTTTCTTTTCTTCTGGATGTTCTAACCTATCTACAGTACTTTTTAAAACGTTAATAGTTTTTTCTCTTAAATCTTCTATTGTCTTTTCTACAACAGGAGTAGCTTTTTCTTTAGCTTCTTTTATTAATTCATCAAGCTTAAGCTTAATACTTGCGGCTTTCTCTTTTGCAATAGAAAGAACTTTTTCGCCATCTAAATCTGCTAATTCTGCTTTTATTTCATCTATCTTATTTAAAAATGATTCTCTTACCTCATCTACATCTATTTCTTTTACTTTCTTAACAAGCTCATCGAATTTTTCCTTTAATTCTTTTCTTGTTTCTTTACCAGACTTAGGTGCAAACAAGATACCTAATCCTACTCCAACAGCAGCTCCAGCAATAAACTTACCTAAACCACCATTCTTTTTTTCTTTTGTCATAATTATTCTTCCTCCTCATCATCTATTTTATGTTTACGTTTGAATATTGAGCCAATAAATCCACCAACACCTTCAACTACTTTATCAGTAATTGAAACAATTTTATCAGTTGTAAAATCAATTAGATTAAAGAAACCATTTAAAGTTTGAACTTTATCATTAACATCATCTACAACTCTATCAATCTTGTTCAAGGTTTGAATAGATCTTATACCTAATATTATACCTACTATTAACAAAATTATTAATAAGAAATATATAATTATAGGTAAAAAACTTTCTAAGAAACTAATCATTGTTTTCTTCCTCCTCTCCTTGTTCATACATAGAATCAATTAAATTAAATAAATCATTTTCTAATGTTTCGCTTTTTTCTATTTTTTCCTTCATTTCATCATCAGTATATGTATCAACATCTTTATTAATTGGTTTTATTGAATTAAGCTCCTTTTCAATATCATCTAAAATTTGTAAAGTACTAGTTTTCTCCATATCATCTAACAAACGAGGCTTAACTTTCTCTTGAGAATTATTATCAATTATAGGTAAATCTTCATTAGAAACCTCTTTTATCTCATAATTATTAGATTCATCATTATCAAATTCTTTTTCTAATTCATCTTCTACAGATAAACTATCTTCATTTTGACTATTATCCTTATTCTGCAATTCTATCAAATCGCCTAAAGTTACATCATCATCTAATTCTTCGATATCACTACTAATTAAATCTGTAGAATGTATATCTTCATCTTTAATATCTATAACATTTTGCGAAACATCTTGTACTATTGGTTCTACATTATCATCAACAATCTCGTTATGAGCTCTCATTTCTTTTTCAATATCATCTAAAGTACCATAAGCCTTTTTTCTTACAGCATCTATATCTACTTCCAAAGTATCTTCTGAAACTGGTTCCTGCTTAACAACAGGCTTAATAACCTTTTCACGCTTCATACCATCTTTCTTGTCTACAATATCATCCTTATGATAATTCTTATCCAAAATACCATATACAGGAGAAATAACTGGAGATGGTGTAAACGGCTTCTTAACAGGCACACTAACCTCCTTAACAGGTTCTTCCTTAATATCAGAATGACTAGTAGAAGAAAATAAATTGTTGGCTTTTCTAAAAGTATTAACTGGTTGAACATTCTCTTCTTTCTTTACTTTATGAACATTCTCATTTTTTGAAACTCGTGAATTAACGCGATCAAACTCTTTTTCGTCGAAAGATTGAAAAGGTGATGGCCTTTCTTCTTCCTTATGTGGAGTAACACGTGCTTGATCCTCAGCTACTTTAGACATAGCTTCCATAACTCCTGGTACTTCATCTAAAACTTTTTTATCTTCATAATCAATATCAATATCTCTCTTTACATTACTAAAACGTGAAGCATTAGTTGTACTAATAGGAGAAGCTTCAACTACCCTATTTTTTTCTACAACTTCCTCTTTTTTTGGTGTTTCCTTTACTTCTTCTTTAGTATAAACATGCATATCTTCAATTAATTCTTCTTCATCAGGTTCAAATAAAATATTCTTTATTTTTCCAAATAATCCCATTAATAACACCGCCTTAATTGATTAAATCTGAATCATGTATTTCATCTTCATCATTATTATAAACATTTTCATCCATAGTTTGAACATACAAACTATCAACATCTGTTCTAGTCTCAAATATATTAAAATCATTTTCTTCAAATTGTGAAGTCTCTTCATCTAATAAATTTTTCAAAACATTATCGTAAAATGTAATAGAAGACAAAACTGATAACGAATTTGCCACTGCAAGATTTATATCACTATTTTCTACTATCACTTCTATTTTAGCATAATTATACATAATTTCAATAAAATACTTCTTATTTTTAAGCTCTTTAATCTCCAAATAACCATATTTATCTTTATAATTTATTGCCTTTGAAAAATACACATCATCTTTAACTTCATAAGTTTCAATAACCTTATTATAATAACTTATTGCATCTATATAAAGATAATAAGTATACTTATTACTACTAATTACTTCGTTATATTCTGTACTATCAACAACATCTATTCCCTTAGGTACATTATATTTATAGCCTTTACGATATTTATTATATACTTTTACATTGACATCTGTTCCATTTTCAATAACTTCATCCAACGACATCTTTTGCAAAGGTGTACATCCTCCACATAAAATGCATAACAAAAGTAATACTATTATTATTTTTTTCTTCATCTTACGCTTCTACACCTCCATAACATTATAACATTTATCATAATAAATTTAAATAATAATTTAAATAGAAATGCCATATTATTAGTATGATGACAACTAAATTAATTTCAATTCTTCTTAATAGCTTTCAAATAATTAATTTTTACTCCTTGATTCATAAACTTTTCTTCATACTCAGTTAAAGAATTATCTATATCCTCTCTTGCTGCTAAATCTAAAGAAATATCAAAAATCTTATAACCATAAATACTTAAATTAATAATTGAACTTTCAAACAGACCTACATTATCTGTCTTTTGAATAATGATAGCATCTGATAAAAAAATCTTATCATAAGTATTTAAAAACAATGAAGAAGTTAACCTTCTTTTTGCATGCCTTTTCTTAGGCCATGGATCACTAAAATTAAGATAAATAGTTTCAATTTCGTTACAAAAAACATCTCCTAGCTTCGCCGCATCAATACATATAAAACGAAGATTAGGTAAAGAAACATTATCTAATTTTTCTAACGCACGACACATAACACTTTCATATCTCTCTATCCCAATAAAATTAATATTAGGATTCTTCTTAGCTTTGTCAATAATAAAATTTCCTTTTCCCATACCAATTTCTAAATGTATAGGATTACTATTTTTAAAAATCTTATTAGCATAACCGCCTCTATATTCCTGAGGATTGTGAATAACATAAGAGCTATTATCAACTATCTCTCTTGCATTTTTTACATTTCTTAAACGCATTTTTATCAACCTTTCAAAAACAAAACATATACTTTATTGAGGAGGACTTTATGAAAAAAGATCGTAATACATTTTTTTCTAACTACAATGCTCAAACACAAAGTTATATTCCTAATTTTCCTAACAACATGAATCAAGCAGTTATTCCTGATAATAACTACAATCCTTACAATCAAACTAGTGTAAATTCTAGCTACTACTCAGGACCTGATATAGCTATGTCTAACGAAATCGATAATCGTCTAAGTAAAATAGAAAGACAAATAAATCGTTTAGACAATCGTCTTACAAAAATAGAAAGCAGTCTTGTAAAAACACCTGAAGTAACCGAAAACAACTATTCAAACAACATGTACATGCTTTAATACACTATCTTACCATTGGTAAGATTTTTTTTATCTTATTCATCATACTTTTTCCTAATACTTTTTCCATAATGCCCATTTTATAAGAAATAACAAAATAAACTATTGCTCCAACTACTGCATTAACTGCAATATAAATAATACTTGATAACTTACTATCATAATTAACAGGAAATATGTTCTTACACAAAACAACAACTAAAATCATTGCTATTAAAGGAACAAACATCTTAACTAATGTTCTAAAAGTATCATAATAATTTAAATTACACTCCTTCTTAAGAGATCTTAAAATAAATAATATACTTATTCCATAACCTAACATACTTGAAGTAACTGCTCCTAAAAATGGAGGTATACCTATTTTACTAAATAATAACATTAATGGGAAGTCTAAAAGAGCATTAGTACCAAATCCAATAATTGCAGATAAATATACTAACTTATATTTATTTAATCCTTGTAAAGATGAAGAAGTTATTAAATATAAACTGCTTAAAAAGCTAGAGAATATACTAAGAGCTAATATATATGACCCATATAAATTATATCCATAAAAAGCTGTCCATACTGCACTACTTAACAAAGATATACCTGTAGCCATCGGAATTTCTATATATAAAAGAATTTGCACAGCTTGATTAAACTTATTATTAACTTCTTTCCAATCCTTTAAAGTATATGCACTAACCATCGTTGGTATAAAACTAGTACTCATTCCCATTCCTATGCTTGAAATAATCATATTAATTTTAGGAGCCCAAGTTGTAATAGAAGAAGTTACAAACTCTACATCATTAACATCCAATTTCAAATAATTCATTGTACGCAAAATCAAAGCCATATCAACAAAATTATAACAACTACTAATAATATTGATAATTATAAAAGGAATAGCGTATGAAAATATCTTTTTAACTAATTCTCTATCCGTTACCTTATCTTTAGTAATATTTTTATCAAGACTTAAACTTAACTCATTATTAGCATCATTTTTATACATCATTATCTTTACAAAAATATAAGCTACCAAACCACCAAAAAAGGCTCCAAGAACAGCAACACATACAGCCGTTGTAACTGTCCCATTAAGAACATTTAATACAAAATATGAACCACCTAAAATAATAATTATACGTACTATTTGTTCAATAACCTGACTAAAACTAGAAACATTAATAACATTATGTCCCTGCAAATATCCTTTAGATACACTTAAAAAAGGTACTATTAAAATAGCAAAAGAAACACACCTAATAGCCATCGAAACATCAGCAATTGTATTGCCGCCTTGCAAGTCACCAAGTAATAATCCAGCAATTTGCGGAGCAAATATAAAAAGCATAACAAAAACAGCAACAGCTAAAAATACCATTATTTTCTTACCTAAATGATAAGCACGTACCTTAGCATCCATCATTCCTAATGTATTATATTCATTAATAATTTTACTCATAGCTATAGGTAAACCAGCACTTGATATATCTAAAAAGATACTATATATGTTATATGCGTATGCATACAAAGCACTTCCTTGAACTCCTACCATTGCATAAAAAGGTATAACATAAAGCATACCTAATATTTTAGTAAATACAATTGCAAAAGTTGCAATAAAAGTCCCTTCAACAAATGAACTCTTTTTCATTGATAACCACTCATTTTTCATTATATATTATCATTGCACTAAAACAATATATCTGATCGTCACCAGACACTGCTAAAGCCACCTGATACTTAATATCCATTATATCACAATTATTTCCTTGAATAAATTCATTGACACTATTTTCCAAATCCTTCTCATGGTTTTCGTCAAATACTTGTACTTTCATCATTATCACCATATAAATAATATCATTAAATAATGTCACAAAATGTCGTAAAATGAAAAAAAGAAAGCAAAGCTTTCTAGTTAACCATTCTAAATTCTATATTAAAAGTCAAAGAATCTGCAGCAATAGCATCAGTCATATCAACATCTTGACCTTCTAACCATAAATAAATTCTTAATTTAGTAATACCAGAAGGAATATTTAAAAACACTTGATCCTCTGCAAAACCTTCAACAGTTGCTATAGCAGGATTAACTAAAGAGAAATAAGAACTCTTATCAGTTTGATCTATCGAAATTGGTGTCTGAAACTCATTGTTAACTCCTCTATATTGTAACCTTGCTGCTCCAGTTCTAGTAGTATCTAAACCATAAATACTTTTAGCTGCTCTTACTCCATCCTCAGTATGTTTATCATAATTAGGTTCCCAAATATAAGCTCTAGAACCGCCTCTTAATGCTTGAGCAGAAGCTGGATTAGCATCAGTACTAACTGTTCCTTCATTCACAAAACCAACACGTGCAGCATATTGTGCACCTTTAGTATAATTTTCGTTTCTTGGCATAACATTAGAATTAGAAGACAAAGCAATAACAGCAGGACGATTAACAAGTAAGAATACATCAAAAGCAGTATATACCTTACTACCACATTCTTCATCACCAGTACATTGAATTTCTTTTTCTCTAGTAGTTGTTAAAGTAAAAACTCCATCTTTCTCATCTGTAGTAATTCCCCAGAACATATCCATCTTGCCATCAGTTACATTACCTACTGTAGAAACAGTATTAAAAACATCAGGTAACTGATTTTCGGCACGAGGATAAGTTTTATAAGCATTAATAATTTGATCTCTTGTTAAATCATTTCCCCAATTAATAGCATCAGCAGAGATTTGCATACCATCAATTGTTGCTACTCTTATATCAATTCCTTCAATTGTTGTTCTTTTATTCGAAGAAAACCATGCATAAGTTGTAAGACCTAAACTAGATATCAAAAACAAAACAAATAAAATCATTAGCATTATTTTACGTCTTTTTCTTTTTTCTTCATCGATTTCTGATTTATTAACATTTTTCTTTTTATTAAACATAATCATTATCTCCCACCATACATCTATCTATAATAAGTATAAAACATTAAATACATATAAGTAAATAATAAAAAATAAATACTTTACAGAAAAAAACCAAAGCATCGCTTTAGTTTTATTATATCTTTTTATGAAGATAACATACTCATAATCTGAATAACTAGTAATATCATAACACCTACACCAGTAGTAACCAACATACTCATAGTCTTACTTTCCATCTTATCAAGACGTTCTTTATAACGTGTCTCTCTTGCTTTTTGTTGCAAATTAGATATAGTCTTTGAAAAAGTAATCAATTGTTCTTGCTTTCTCTCTTGACGTCCTAAACTTAAACGATACAATAAACGCATCATACGCATTGAATCACGAACTGGATAAGTTTGAGCAAACTCCATATATGGAGTAACCGTTGAATCACCAGCATTTATCTTATTAATCATATCAATAAGACCATCTCTAAATATTTCTGGTGCATCATTAATAGATTTACCAATAGCTACTGGAACAGTATAGTGTTGTATCAATATTTCTAATCCCTTTAAATAATAAGGCAACATTGAATCTATTAATACCAAATGAGATTTATAATATTTCTTTAAACTAGAATAATCCATTTTAAATGATACATATCCTACTACAACAGCTAATACTATTTTAACCAAAGATAAACTAGATAACATTAAGAAAATAACCAAAACAATTATAATTAAAGCATTCTTAATTCTTTTTTGAAATAAGACATCAGGATCAAGACCATCACCATATTTAGCTTTTACTAAAAAGTCATAATCATCTTCTTTTAATTTCATAAATATATCTTGATTATCTTGAATAAACTTATTAGGTTTAATATAACCATTAACAGTTAATACGACAAACGCCAAAATACCTACAGCTAATATCTCAAAATACATAATTACTCAACTCCTACATCTTCATTATAGAATTTTTCACCAGTTATTAAGAAATAACAGTTAATAATTATTATGGCATGCAATATTAATTTAACATAAAATTTTTCTAACATTGCTAGATACTCTTCACGTCCAAATAATAATTGCATAACAAGTACTAAAATAAACAAAGCTCCACCAAATGTTAAGAATTTAGTATGGAAAACTTGTCTATCCATCCTATCACGATAAACGCCTTCTACTAAGGCATCAATATCCATTGACATTAATTCTAGAGCTTCTCCTGAATCTCTAGCACCTTCTTTTGTAATTTGTAAGAATAATTGATGCATATTCTTTACCATATAATATGGATAAGCGGCATCAAAGAATTCAATAGATTGATCTATAGTACCATTTTCATAAGCCATTTGTATCATTCTTTTAACATCTCTTAATACAGGATCTTGTAATATACCAGAATCTCTAACACCTTCTAAAGATTTAACGAAACTTTGAGTAGTATTAAATTCCATAATAACATTTGTCGTATAAACTTGAACTTGTTCAAATATATATTCACTATATAATCTATTTGTTCTCAAATAAGATAAGTATGGAACAAAACAAACTGCTATAACTACATAAACAACAGTAGTTATAATATTATAAAAATATAGAAAAGTTATACCACCAGCAGCTCCACCAAGTAACAATACCTGTGTCATATACTGTCTTGGAGTATATTCATATCCTAATTCTTTTGTCTTTTCTTTTACTTCTCTATAACTATATGGTGCATATGTATTATAAATACCAGAGACAGTATCAGCGAAAAACTTATATACATTATCTCCAGTATTATAACGATAAGCAAGAACAAATATAGCAATAGCTAATAAAATAATTAATTCCATAAAATCACCTATCTTTATCTATAATACATCACTAGTAACTTGTTGAGTCATAAATGGTTGACCCTGATTAGGGATAGCTCCTGGAACATTAACTGTTGGGAACACATTACCGGATACTAAATTTTGTGTCGGTTGCATTGGTTGTACTGATGCCTGTTGTACTGGTTGTTGAACCATCTGTTGTTGTACTGGTTGTTGAACTACTGGTTGCTGTACATTTAGTTGCTGTTGTGGAGGCATAACAGGTTGAGGTGCAACTTGTTGTACATGTTCACTACCACTATTTTGTCCACTAGCTACTGCAGATTGTGCAACTTGTCCCTGACTGGTATTAAGTGCAGGACCAGGAATAGTCTGCTTAGGAGCAGATGCAGGTTGCGGAGCAGCTACAGTTGTTTTAGGTTGTTGAGTCGCACTAGGATTAGCTTGATTAGCAACTGGACTCTGAGTATTACTAGCAGGAGCAGGTTGCTTAACATCACTCTTTTGTATTGCACTATTTGAACTATCTGTAGCACTAACACCTTTCTTATCACTGCTAGCAGTTGTTTCTGTATTATCTCCATCTCCATTAAGTGCATTAGCTAAAGCAGCAGAATTAGTCTCTTTATGAGCTAAATTATCACTAGATCCATCTCTTAAATTAGATAAATCTTCTTTAGTATCAGCATCTCCTAAACCAAAAATATCATCAGTATCAAAATAAACGTTACCGATAGCCATATAATCAATTAATTTCTTAGTTGGATTTCTTAATGTAACACGACCATCTAAAGTTTTAGAATATAAAATATTAGACATAGGTCGATTAGTTTCATCATCAACATAGAATTCACATATTTCCATTATTTCACGCTGGAATCTACCTAAAGCCTTTGAATAATACCCTTTAACGTAAATGCCAATTTGAACATATCTATGAATAGATGATAAGTATTGTTCAATATCTTGACTACCTTCCAACAAAGCATACATACGCATTGGAATACTTGATGCTTTATCGGCATGGATTGTAGATATAACATGGTGACCTGATGAAATAGAGTTACGTACTGCCATAACAGCTTCAGCAGAACGAACCTCGGCAAGTAGAATCCATATTGGGTTCTGTCTCATGCAGGCTACCAAGGCATCAGTATATGATGCAATATTATTCGTTTTCATAGCAACAATATCACGATGAGGGAAAATCTTATCTAAGTGAAGTTCCAAAGTATCCTCTATAGATATAATTTTTTCATCCTCATGTGTATTACTTGCCAAATATTTAACTAGCTCTGTTTTACCTGAACCAGTTTCTCCTGCAACTAATATATTACAATGACTCCAAACACATTTAATTAAGAAATCATGCATTTGATCAGTAATATATTGCTCATTCAATAATTTATCTTTATTTAAACGAATTTTAGCTGGAGTCTTACGTATTAAACACGCAATACCATTTGTAGCAATAGATTCGTGAACGAAATTCATACGTAATTCAGCACTTTCGGAGTCTAGAAATGGATGAGCCATATTAAAAGTTCTACCCATAACGTTTGCACATTGGAATGCTAATTTCTCCATAAATGGATTATTTATTTCAGGTCTTTCAACTTGAAACACACCTCTTGACAAAGTTTTTAACCAAACCTGACCACCATTACTATAAGAGATATCGGTAACATCATCATCTTGTAAAAACTCAGCTAAAGGACCAAAATCCATTTGGGAGAATATATTTTTTTCATCCATAAATACACCCTCTTTTTAATTCTTTTTATATAAAATTATCCACATACAGTTAAATCTGTACATTCATCACTAATTTGATGTGTTCTGTTAATTATCATAGCTTCTAGTTCTTTACTAGTTAATTGTGTAGCTTCAGAACTAGCTGAATATGATTCATTTCTAGGAACTGGCATTATTTCAATTCCAAGTTTTTCTGCCTTCATAAGAAGTAAGAATAAATCTTCAGGAACTGAGAATAACAAATAAGCAGGCTCTAAAGGTTCCGCGCTATCAGCGAAAACATTTTTACCATCACCATCTTTAACAGCTAATACTTGAATTTCTGATATTAACCTACCAAAAACTAACTTACCATCTTCCTCATCAGCTGTTGTTGACATATATAAATCTATTTTATTTTCAGGCATAATAGAATTAGCATATGTCTTATCACTATCAACTTTTAATCTATAAATAGTATGACCATCTTGAATATTAGAAAATATAGAATCAGGCCACTCTTCCTCAGTAGTTAATTGTTCATCAAAGAAAAAACTATTTTGAGGTATCTTACCATCATAATTAACAAGCTTACCAATAATAGCAGATGCATCTGTTTCAATATTAGTAAAACCAGCAATCATATCTCTTGGAAAATTAAGATATTCTATATAATCATTTGTAATCTTAGTTCCTTGTATTAACGTAGTATTACAATAAGGAACTTGCGTTGGCTTTATTGATTTTTGTACTCTCCATGTATAACCTAAATACAATACAACAATACCAACTAGAACCCCTAATATAGTAATTGTATTCTTATTACTTAAGAATTTCTTAAAAGGTACAAGTAAATTTCCCATTTTATTCCTTCCTTTCTATGTCCTATGCAAAACCATTATTCCAGAAATCAGCTCCACTTGGTATGAAGTTTTTAATTTCACTAGGGCAATGTTGATAATGCCACCATTCAGATTTTATTGTAGATAGACCATTACCAAGCATTACTTGTTCTAAACTATTGGCATTTGCTGCTCCTTTTCTATAATAAGCAGTAGCTGCATTAACATTAAGAACATGAACCTGTGTAGGCATTTCTTCGCCTGCAATATCAACATCAACTGCACAGGCAAAATTGTGATTTGATGCACGAGAAGCTAGGAACCAGCTTTGCCCAAAATTATTAATATCCTTAGCATATTGTGTATTTCTATTGGCAGTTAAATAATCTGAGAAAACATCTCTCATAAAATATGTAATACCAACTGGTCTATATGCATCAACAATTACTAAAGTTCTACCACTATTTTGAAGTTGAATAGCAGCATTTTTTAACTTTTTAGCAAATTCATAAATACCAATAGGTTTATAAGCGCCAGTATAAAACTGTCTACCATTTATACATTGACCATTACGATGACATATAGTTGTATGTGAATCATCAGCATAATAAATACTACTACTAGCGTTTGTTATATTAAATTGAACACTTGTAGCACCATTTTTAGGTAAATAAGTTTGTAAATTTACAGCCATATATGGACCATATACCCATCCACATTTATCGCCATCATATTGAACACGCCAATATTTACCAGTTTTACTTTTTCCAATAACAGTTACTTCTTCTCCGCCTGTCATTGTTTTTAATTTTTTTGAACTAGAATTTGCATTTTCGCGAACATTAACAGGACCCATAGCATATGCTTTTAAACCTGATACATCAAATTCTTCGAATTCTCCATCAGAACAAGCAGTTGCAACATTTTCATCAGTAGATTCTCCACCAGCAGGATTCGAACCTCCACCATTTTGGTTAGCTCCCCCACCGTTGGAATTATTTCCACCACCACTTGGTGTTGCTATGTTATTTGTAATGGGAGTTGCACCACCATCAGCAGGTGTTGAGCCTGGTGTATAATAAGGACATTCAGAATCTTCTTCAACCTTTCTTTTACATCCAGTAACATCACAAGGAGTAGATAAATCATTACCTTTCATCTCAACGATTAAATCAATCATATTAACAACATCTAAATTTGTAATAGCATCATCACCAGCATCACGGCCTACAATAAAACCTGCAGTACTAGTAGCTATTTTTATACTAACTTTTGGTGGTGATTCATATAAATCATAAAATTGAATTTTATATTTATCATTAGGTGCTATTGTTTCAGAAAATCTCCTAAGGAAGTTTTCTATGAAAACTTCCTTAAGAATTCTTATTTGTCTTGTTTGTGTATAATAAGAGTAATCAATAGAATCGTATAAAGCACTATTCGCAACTTCTTTTAATTGGTAATAATCTTGAGTATTAGTTGTTGTAGCATCACTTGCAAGCATCATTATTACGACTACAAATATACCCAACATAATTAACCAGTAACCCCAATATGAATTTCTCATCTATTCTCACTCCTCTCTTATTTAAATGCCATTCTTAATTTAGTAGGTTGATTTAAGACTCCAGTATTATAAGTATCATGTTTCAATTCAACAGCAAATGTAGCAGGTGTAACATAATCAACCCAACGGCATCCTTCCTTCATCTTTTTACGTAGCAATGGATCAGTACTAGCAGCACTTAAAACAGAACCACTTTCAACTTCACATACTTTTACATTTCCACCTTGATATAAAGCTTTTTTAGTAACTTCAGCAGGTAAAAAATCCTCCAAGAAAGTACTACCGTAATGCATGAAGCTTATTGTTTCAGCATCATTAATATCTATTTTATTACTAATATCTGCACCATTAGCATCACCATTATTATATCTATCTATAATCTTTAATCTATCATAAGAAATACCATAGCCATAACGATCATTATATTCTTTAATAGATGCTATATCATTAGGTGTTAAAACATATTCATACTCTAATTGAGAATACTTTTCATCAGTCTTATCATAAATTGTTTCACCCTTAGCTTCTATTTCTTTTAAAAGTTCAGAACCTTTATCAGTTTTATATAGAACACCATCATAATAGAATGATGAAGTTCCCCAGTTAGAAGCTAATTCTCTGTTTTTATCTGAAGATAAATCAGAAAGTTGTACAGGAGATGCAGATATAGATAACGTACCTTTTTTATTCTTTTTAATTTCTTCAGTATCAGACATTCCATATCCCATTTCACCAGCCATAGTTGTAGCAGCATCTTTAACTGTTTCACTATAAGAATAATCATATGTTTGACTACCGCAACAGATACAAGCTTCTTCAAATACTTCATAGAAACATGTTCTTGAATTTTCTTGAATAACAGATTTTTTACCACCCATTATTCTTCCTAGGTTGCCATTTTCTGCATAATAACCCATATCACCAAAGTTATAAGTATAAGTATAAATATTTCTTGGAGTACTTAAACTTATTGGGAATACATTAAATATACCAACTTTATCCCAATATTTTGAATCGTTAGGAACTGCATCCATCTTAGTACCATTAAGTTTCTTTAATTTACTAATAGCATCTTCTTTATTATCTCCATGAGCAACAAATAATCCACTACTATTGCTGAAATACCAATCACCCTTATTCTTATAGAAACTACTATTTTCAATAGATGTCTTAACATAATTAACATCATTATATCTTAAGTATACTTGGAAACAAGAACCACTCTTCCAATCAGGATCATCAGTACCAGCAGCAACTAATTCTTTATCCAAATCAAACTCTTTATCATTATAATCAGGTGTTGTACCAGCTGATATTTGGCATAATACTATTCTTCCTTCTTTAGTAGCATAATCTTTTGTATCACCTTTTTCAAATAGTTCACCTTCGCCGTTATCATACTTGTTAATAACATCTTCTCCTACATTAGTTTTTGTCCAAATCTTATCTGTAGAATAATACGTAGTTTCCAAATAATTCTTAGCTAAATTGATCTTGTCTGTTCCAGTTCCTCCACCAGCTTGGTTAACATTACTTAATTCATATTCCTTCTTAATATTAGTAGAAGAAGCAAAATCAGAACCTAAAGCTTTATCATTTTTTTCTTTATATTGTTCGATTAAATTATCTTTTCCTAAAATTGTCATGTAAGCTTGATCGTCGTAATTATATGTAGCGCCAGGCTCGAATTTAGAACTAACTTTAGTATAATCAATTGTTTTACCTAAAACATATTTATCAATCTTCATTATTTCATTATTTGTAGCATTAGAAGGTAATGAAGAATCATTATGCAATTGAATATGTTGACAAGAATAGAATTTTTCATCCTTTTCGTAAATAGTTCTAGTCTTAGAAGTCATCTCACTTCTATGTTTAGTAGCATCTGACTCTAGTACTTCTAAGTTATATTGTTGCATTTCTTTAAATGTTTCATTTTTCTTATAATCATTTTCAACTTTACAATAACCACTTACTCCTTCAACAGATGCTTCACTTTTACAATGATCAGAGTTAGTACTAGTAGTAGTTCCAGAAGCATCATCAGCTTGAATGCTCTTAGTACAACTTAATCCAGTTGCAGTTTCTCCAGGTTCAGTGGCCCACGTTGTTGTACAAGAAATACTAGATGTTCCTTTATAAATATTTTTCATATCAGGACTTGAATCACCTAATAATCTCTTTTCTGTAACAACATTCTTTTTATTTGTGTTGTCATTTTCTGTTTTTGTAGAATATTTTTTATCTTTATCGCCAGATGTTATATCTCCTCTAGTGTCAAGTTTGAAATTATTTATTTGGCCATAATTTTCTTCAGGACAAGTAGGTAAAGAACCAGATATATAACAAGATCCATTTATTTCAACATCGCCGTAAGTTACATCATCACCCTCAGGTGTAGGAGAACCACCTTCTCCGCCTTCTTCTTCCTCAGGAGGACAAGTAGCTGGTTTTAAACATTGACCTTCAATATAATCATAGCCTTCGCCATTTTCATCCGCACAAGTAGGCATTTTCAAGCAACCTGTTTCAGATGAAAATTCTAATTTATTATCGCTTTCAGTTTGCTTTTTATAATCAGCATATGCATGAGCAGCATAAGAATAACTATTGTAAGCATTAACAACTTCCTGAGATAAGTTAGACATTTCTTTAACAAATCCTTGATAATCAATATAAGAAGTATAACATTCTCTCTTGGTACCAATAAACATATCATCAGTTTGAGATTTAAAATATGTACCAGCAGCAACAGCATTCTTACCAACATAATTACCAAATGCTTCCATAACAATTGTCCAATCTTCTCGACAAGTTACCTCGCAATATTCATTAGCACTAGCATCATATTCTTTAATATTATATTTATTACCAACATCATCATTTCTAATAAATGAAGAATTAGCACCAACACTATATTTTTCATCAACTTTAACTACGCAAGAACCTATTTGCGGGTTTCCATTTTTATGGCCTTCTTTAATACGATAAACATCAACTTTACCAGAAGTTGGAGAATAACTACATACTTGATTTAAAGTATTAGTAGTACATCTTTCTCCACAGTTTTCTTTTAAGAAATCACCATATTTTGTTTCATCAGTTAAATATGCACAACAACCAGCAGATTTAAATTCATCAGCATAAGGATATGAACTAGGATTACTTAAATATGAATCCAAACCACTAATATAAGCTTCGCAATCTAATTGGAAAGGAAAATATGCATAAATATTTGCATCGCCTAAATTAAATACTAACATTCTTTGCCATGATGAAGGATACTCGGCAGATACAGCTAAATTCATCATTTCAACGCCCGAACCAGTATAAGACAATTTATAAGAAACAGTCTTTTTCTCCGCAGTAGTTTTAGGCAAAGCACCTGCACCAACTGCCCTAGTTAATACAACAGTATATTCATAAATAGAACTTCCATCTTCAGTAGTACCCTTCTGAGATATTGAAGCAGGTTGACAAGTAATACCAAATGAATTTGCACCACATGGTTCTAATTTAACATCAGAGACATTAGCTGGTAATGTAAATGTACCTTTAACTGTGTTAACAATATTTGTTCCTTCAGTAGTAACTTCTTGAGACTCAATTGTTTTTTCAACACTTCCACTTGCAGGATTTTCTGTTAAACTATTTGTTAAAAAATCAGTCATCATATTAATCATAGACGCACGATTTCCTGATGTGTCACCATCTTTAACAAAATTATTGGTAATAGCAGTTCTAATGCAACTAGATACATCGCCATCTTCACCGCAAGCAGCAACAGCAGTAGCAGTATGTCTATAATAATAATATCTTGTACTAAAAGCTCCTGGTCCACTATCAACGCCATCAATCATTGCAGCAATACGCGTTGCATGGTGAATTGCAATTTTATCAGTATCCCAGTTTGTAACAACAATGCTAGTTAAATCAGGATATTGTTTTACTAAATATGAAACAAGTTTAAACAACCTTTTATGTCCCTGTAAATCGTTGTCTTGTATTAGATATGGATGCCAATATCCGTCATCTGGGCCATGTAACCCTGGATCAAGACAAAATGCCCAATATTTTGTGCCATCACACGCAGATTGTGCTTCGTAGCTTGTACTTCTTACCTGTTCATTAGCACCACCATAAGGATTACCAAAAAGATTATCCTGTGTAGTATTTTGTCCTCCCCATTTAATATTTAATGTTGGACATGAAGAGCCATTAGTAATTAAATCACTATCACTAGCTGTACTACCATCTTGACCATTATAATTAACTCCCCACTCTAAGTTAATACTTGTATCAACAAAGAAATCAGGATTTTCCTTATTTAATTGTGGAATAGCAGAAAAAGTATAAGTAACAGTCTCACCATTTTCTAATTCAACGACTACATTCGCAGAAATACCAGATGTATCTTTACCAGCCGATACCTGACATTCGCCACCAACAAATTCCGCTTTTATAGCAGGATTATCTGAAGTACAATTTTTAACATTTGGAACTTTTAAAGCAGTAGTTCCACCTTCTCTAACTACTTTATTAGTATCAACATATGAAACTTCATTTTCTAATAAAGCAGAGTATCTTGACCCATCTAACGGAACATAATTTCCAGCAGCAATTGGATCTCCAGCTCCATTTTTAACCCATCCTTTAAATCCTTCAACGCCACTTAAATCTGGTAAAGTTGCAGAACCTCCAGATCCATTATAAAAATAAGTATTTGAAGAATTACCTACAGATTTCCAATCACCAGATTCAGCAAGACTACCTCTTGCAAACGTAATAATTACAGAATCTTTAGATTTATAACAAGCCATATATGTACCATTTGTTTCTGCCGTACTTCCTGCAGGAATGATTTGATCATCAGGGCAACGATTTGAAGACATAATTGTTGCTTGATCCATTCTAACTTTTATCCAACCTTTAAACTCGACAATACCTTGAGTATTATTAGTATTACAATTTGGTAAAGTTGCTCCACTCCTATCAGTAGTATAGAAAGTTGAATTTTGATAAGTAGCAGGACTCCATCCACTCAATTCACACGTACCATAATTACCAGGGAATAACTTAGTAGCATTAACTGCATTAATGGAAATATGTACTTTAGCAGTATATGAAGTTCCATTCTTATCTACATTTAAAGTAAGTTCTGCTTTAAGTTTGTTTGCTCCACCCATTTGTTTACTTAAAGTAGAAAGAGCTAAAACACATCTAGATCCAGCACATGTTCCGCCTTCAAATTCTACATATTCTTCACCTTCAGTAAATTCATATGAAGTAATATTCCCTCCACCAATCATTTCAGAAACATTAACAGGAGTAGATATTCCATCTGCTGAACTCATTTGAATAGTAAGTTCAGTAACATTAGAACCATTACCTCCTCCATATGCTTCATTTGATAATCTGAATTTACTATCTTCTGAGCCAGGACCAGTAGGTGTTCCTACCTGTCTTTTTCCTTGCCATGTACAATGTACATTAACAATTCCACTCAAATCTTCTGTTCTTGTATCATATAAGATTTCAGATTCGCCACCTTTATTATTTACTGACACATATGGACTATCTGCAGAACATACAAGATTATCGAATGTTCCATCGCCAATTCTATATGCTGTACCTAAATTCAAAGTTCTAATTTCATCAGCTTTAACAAATCCTAAAAACGCAAAAAAACATACAAATAATGATATTGTATATTTCTTAAATCCCTTATTCTTCATTATTTATCACTTCTCTTTCTTTTCAAAACAAGTATCGTAATAACTACACCAACCGCAACAACTATTCCTACAACAAGATATTTGTACTTAGAAACTGATGAAACAACATCGGAAATTGGATTGCCATCATCTTCATCCTCATTATTCTTTCTTTGTTCTGCTAGTTTTTCTTTGTAAGCTTTTACTTTCTCATCAAAGTCTTTATCATTATCAGGATTGAAATTAACGAAAGGCTTACATAAATAATATTCAGGGATATCTTGGCAAACAGTAAATCTTGAATAGTAATTAAATTTTGGTAAAGTGACCCTAACAGTTCTTAAAATTTTATTACCACACCCATAAGAATCAGAAGCTATCTTAAAAGTATAAGTCGCCATTTCACTAATCTGTGTATGTCTTAAAGTAATAGCACCATCAGGGCCAACATCTTCTAAAGTTAATATTTTATTATCGTTAGGATTATTAATAAGATTATTACCGCTAACTTCATAAGTTATATAAAGTTTACTATTCATATTATGGATTTTTATATATAGTAGCTGTTCTTTTGTTGAAACCATTTCACCTGAAATCCCATCATAATACTCTTTCTCTTCAGTCCCCTCCACGTAATTAATCTTCAAATTCGCCGCCAAAGTCCTCAGCTCATTCAACGATATCGCATTGCAAGTACGATCTTCCTCTGCCTTAACATGACCCATAAAAGTCATAAAAAGCACCAAAATTAGGATTAAAATTCTATTTTTTTTCATTCTAAAGCACCAACCTTATTTTCTAATATTAATTTTACCATTAACATTTAAAAATAACAATATTAAATTGAAGTAATTTTTGATTTGTGATATATTATCAATGGTGATGAAAATGGAAAAGAAAAAAATTATATTTATAGTAATTGCGACTCTAATCATACTATTCGCAAGTGGTTCAATGATTTATTCAAGTATCGTACTTAATAAAAATCAAAAAGAATTAGATAAACGTTTAGTTGAACTAACTTTACCAGAATTACAAGATAAAGTTAAAAACAAAGACACATTTATCTTAGTATATACTCAAACCGAATGTGGACATTGTGCTAATTATAAACCAAAATTAAAAAAAATATTATTAGAAAATGATTTAACAGCTTATGAAATAAGCCTTGATAAATTAAGTAAAAGCGAAAGATCTGAACTAAATCAAATAGCTAATCCTCAAGATAACGGAACCCCAACTACTATATTTATAAAAGAAGGAACTGAAGCAAGAATATCAAGTCGATTAGTAGGTAACCAAGAAGAACATAAAATAAAGGAAAAATTAATAGAACAAGGTTTCATAAAAGAATAAGGTGACCAAATGAAAAACAAAGATATCTTAAACGTCAAAGAATCTATTAAAGGTATTGCTATCATCTGCTTATATCCCCTAGCATTAAGCATTATAGCTATACCTTTTTATTTACTATTAAATCTAAAAATTATAAATGAACAAATATTTAGCATCCTAACCTACTTATTTGCTGCTATTATATTATTCATATACTTCTATAACGACCTAAAAAAAGACTTTATATCTTTCAAAAAGAATTATAAAACATATATTAAAAAATCCTTAATTATATGGATAATTGGTGTAATAATCATGATAATAACTTCTAATATAATTTCACTATTCAAATTACCTGTTAATACAAACCAACAAACTAATATTAATCAATTAATATCCATGCCAATTGCCGAAATAATATGTGCTTGCCTCTTAGCTCCCTTTATAGAAGAACTTGTATATCGTAAAAGTATGACTAACTTTACGCCAAATAAACACCTATATGCTGTCATAACAGGACTTATTTTTGCTTTTATACATGTTAGCTCTTCCATTACTAATACAAATAGTCTTATAATGTTATTATATTTAATACCATATGGTGCATTAGGTATATCACTTGGATATGCTTATAAAGAAACAAACAATATAATTAGTAATATGATTATTCATATGTTACATAACACTATATCTATAATAGAATTACTAATTATACTTCATTTAGGAGGTACATTATGAACAATGATAAACTATCTCGTATAAAAAAATATAATACTGAAGAAATAAAACAAATTGATTTACCAGATATAGATAATAACGAAGATATAGAAGAAGCAAAAAAACACCCTCTTCTAACTAAAATAATCTTATTCATCTTTCTTACTATTATATGTACCTTAACATATGCTACATTAATATCTCCCAATATAATAGATATTAAAGAATATAAAATAGAAGATAATAATTTGCCACCTAGTTTTTCTGGTTTTAAAATAGTACAATTTTCTGATATTCATTATGGTCATACCATAGGAAAAAAACAATTAGATAAAATAGTAACTAAAATAAATAGTTTAAAACCAGATATTATTATCTTTACTGGCGATTTAATAAGTAAAGACATTGAAATAAATGATAATATAAAAAATGAAATAAAAGAATCTTTATCTAAATTAGAATGTTCTATGTATAAATATTCTATATATGGTGATGAAGATAATACTAATGTATTTGATGAAATAATGAAAGAAGCAGATTTTATTATTTTAAATAATGAATCAAAATTATTATATTATAAAAGTTATGTACCTATTACTATAAGTGGCTTAAGTCCTAATGGTAATCAAAAATACTCTCTATTAAATAGTAGTGTTGATAATACTGATATTATAAATTTCTTCCGTATTGTTTTAGTCCATGAACCTGATACAATACCAAATATCTTAAATTATTATCCTAATATTATAATGTCAGGTCATACTATGGGCGGCTTAATAAAGATACCAGGTTTAAAACCTTTATTTCTTCCTGAAAATGGAAAAGAATATTACAAAGATTATCAAAAAATAAATGATACACATATATATGTTTCTAGTGGACTAGGTACTTCAAGTATTGAAGCAAGACTAAATAATCATCCATCAATTAACTTATATCGTATATACACAGAAAAGGAATCTAACTAAGATTCCTTTTCTTCATGATATTCTTTTTCAGCATTTACATTCCATATAAATGACTTATCTTTTATATTTTCTAAAATAGCATCAGCAGCATAAAAACCACATAACATAGAATGATCCATATTATTATATCTATGTTGACCATTTCTTCCAATACAATATAAATTATCATAACTATTTAAATAATTTATAACTTTATCTATCTCTTTATATGTATCAAAATAAGCAGGATATGCTTTTTTTACCTTCTCTCGATGCCAATCAAGAACATCTTCTTTTTCTATTATATCCATTTTTATAAGTTCGGAAATAGCAAATTCTGCGCATTCCTTATCACTCATATTCCAAAAATCATCATTTTCATTACAAAAATACTCTAAACCAATCCATATTGTATTCATAGCATCTTTAACCATATATGGACTCCAATTATTAAATACTTGAATTCTTCCAAGCTTAACTTCATTTTCTTGAACATAAATCCAACAGTCAGGAATATTATCATTATATATCTTTATTGATGTTTCATTCTTTAAATTAATTTTTTTAATCAACAAACCAATAGTAACAAAATCACGATAAGGTAACCCATTAGCTATATTATATACTTTTTTAGGAACAATATCTCCCATACCATTTATTAAATCTTTAATAGGCATTGAAGAAATAAAGATATCTCCTTTTATTTTTTCTTTTTTATTATCTTTAATATATTCTAAAGATACTATCTTATTATCTTTTACATATATCTTATCTACCTTACTAGATTTTAATATTACGCCACCCATTTTTTCAACTTCAATAGCTACTTTCTCCCATAACTGACCAGGTCCAAATTTAGGATAATGATATTGTTCAATTAAAGATGTTTCTACCTTTTTAGAATTCAAATGAAATATTTTTTTTAAAGCATCACTAATAACTGCTATAATAGATATTCCTTTTACTCTTTGAGCTCCCCAATCAGCAGATATATCCTTAGGACTTCTTCCCCACAACTTTTCCGTATATCCTTCAAAAAACATACTATATAATTTTTTGCCAAATCTATTTATATAAAAATTTTCTAATGAATCTTCTTTTTTCTTAAAAAAGATACTTTTTAAATAACTAAATCCACTTTCTATAGTCCTAATAAATCCCATATTCTTTAACGTTTCTAATTTAAGGCTTATTGGATAGTCAAAAAATTTTCCTAAATAATATATTCTTGAAACTCTATTTCTAAGTAACATTACATTATCTTCTTTTTCTGGATCAGGACCATTCTCTGCTAATACTTTTTTACATCCTGTTATTTTATCATCAAATGAATTTTCTCCTTGCAAAGGCATTATTTCTTGCCAAAAATTATTAACTCTATCATTTTTCGAAAAGAATCTATGACCACCTAAGTCCATTCGATTACCTTTATAATTTATCGTTTTAGAAATTCCTCCAACTTTTGATTCTTCTTCAAGAATTGTAACTTTTATATTCTTATCCCTTTTCAATAACTCATAAGCGGAACTTAACCCTGCTGGTCCTGCTCCAATAATTACTACATTTTTTTTCATACTAACTCCTTAAATTTTTTAAAGCATATATTTTTCTAAATTCAGACTCTTTATCATTTTCATCAAAATACTCTATATATACCACTTCATACCTATCATCAGTAGCTAAATACTCATCAAAATTTGTATTTCTATAGCAATCTATTATTAAATGAGTAAAATTATATTTATCAACAAAAGATTTAAAATCACCTTTAGCATCATTATAAAGAAGATAATAATATTCATCTAAGATATCATCTTTACCATTACTCTTCTTATAAAACAATTCAGCTCTTCCATCTATATATGACTTAATTCCTAAAAACTCTGTATATCCTCCATAATCAAAATCAGTAAATAAAATAATTTTATCTAAATCATAATGTTCAACTAAATAGTTACTTGTCTCTCCTATATAAACTGAGCCAAAATTATAATTAGTAGTTAAAACATATATAACAAATACAAAAGATATTATAAGACAAACGCTACAACTCATAATTATTCCTCTACTAAAAGATAATAAATACTTATTCTTTATTTTTAATTTAAACTTAATATCTTTAATTAAATAAGCAAAACAATAAGCATAAACAAAGATAAAATATGGATAACATTTAATGTGCATAAAAGCTAACATAGTAACACCACATATAAATAAGAAATGTCTTACATCCATTTTGGCTTTCTTAGAAAATACACATACTGTAATAAGTAATAATATTAAACTTAAAATGATTTTAAAAGAAATTCTACTGAAAAAAGGTTCTTTCATTTCATTAACCATCTTATTAATTGTACTAAGACCATACGATTTAAAAATAAAAGTTATTGCTTCATATCCATAAGGATTAATAAATCCACCTATAAACATTAATATCATTACTATAATTAATGGTTTTAATCTTACCCTATCTATCGTTATCTTCTTTATCTTTATCGTATTTAATAAAAATGGTAACATAAAAACAAATTGAAACCACCACATTGATGCATGTAGATTAATTAATAATATTGATAAAAATGGTAATACATATAAATACTTACTATTATCTTTCTTAACATATAACTCTAATAATAGTAACTCTAATATCAATATTAAATAAGTAAATATCTGCGGACGTAATACAATAGCATCTACAATTAATATAGAAGCTACTGTTACTATAATAATAGCTTTTTCTTTACTATTACTTACTATATAACATAATTTATAAATTGCATACATTATAGCTATCGTAATAACATAAATAATAATTAATAAACCATACTTACCTAAAAATTTATACATTCCAAAAAATATAACTGAAGCTCCCCATTGCTGCATTACATAATTTAATCCTTCATGTATCGTAAATGGATCAATATGAGGTATTCCATGTTCTAATACGTATCTTCCATTATTAAGTAAAAACCATATATCATTATCTGGTCTTTTATTATTAATACAAACTAAAATAAAAGGAATAACAAATAATAAAAATAACCAATTTTTTTTAATAAATTTTACCATCTAAAATCCTCCTATTTTTATCCTTCTTTTAAAGCATACAACTTACGCATCACAAAAGAATCACTAGTATCATCAAAATGTTGTTCATAAACAACTTCATATTTATCATTGCTTTGCAAATATTCATCAAAGTTACTATTAATATACATATTAACTAAAATATGAGTAAATCCATACTTATTAACAAAAGCATCATAATCAAAAAATTTATCATTTTCAAATATATGAATAGATTCATCGAATATATCATCTTTACCATTACTGTTCTTTAAAAATAATTCTGCTCTTGTATCAATATAAGACTTAATCCCCATATATTCAGCATAAGCGCCATTATTAAATTCTACATATAACTTTATATCATCTTTATCATAATTATCTAACATATAATCTACAATATCATCTATATATATATCTTCAAAACTATAATTACAATAAGAAAGATAAGTAGTAAATATTAAAGTAATAAATAACATTACTGCTATTCCTACCTTAATTCCTCTAAAAACAGATTTAATATATTTATTATCTAATATCTTAAACTTCTTAAACTTATAATTCTTAATATAATAACTTAAGCAATAAAAATATACAAATATAAAATATGGATAACATTTATAATGCATAAATACTAAAATAGTAATACCACCTATAAATAAATAATGTCTTATATCTAACCTCAAGTTTTTAAAGAAATTAGCAATAAATAATAGCAAAAATATACAAGCTAAAGTAATTTTAAAATAAGAAGAACTAAAAATAGGACTCTTCATCTCCCCAATTACTTTATTTACTGAACTAACTCCATACGATTTAAAAATAAAAGTAATCCCCTTATATCCATATGGATTAATAAAACCACCTATAAACATTAATATCATTACTATAATTAATGGTTTTATTCTTACCTTATCTATCGTTATCTTCTTTATCTTTATCGTATTTAATAAAAATGGTAACATAAAAA
>DEUO01000022.1:5514-5682 GCA_002362595.1 Caryophanales bacterium UBA3260 | reverse complement strand
CTTTATTATATGTAATTTTATAAATATCTATTTTTAGATATTTTAACTGTTTAATGGTGGTATTAGGATATTTAGTTGGTAAAGATATTTCAAGTTTATTTTTTATAGATATATTCCATGCTTTCAATTTTTCCATTAAACAGTACTTCATTATTTAACATTTTTAGC
>DEUO01000022.1:2906-5217 GCA_002362595.1 Caryophanales bacterium UBA3260 | reverse complement strand
ATTTAACATTTTTACTACTTTGAAGTCATTTCCATTAATATTAAGAAAGAAGTCATTAAAATCTATGGATATTATGTTTTCCTTGATTTCTAGGATGTCATTATAGTTATTTATATATATTTTGTTAGGAGTAAGATTTATATTATAAGTTTTACTATTTATATAACTATTAATATTTCTTAATTGCATATTATCACCATTATAAATATATGATGGTTAATTAAAATTTATTTTATGAATAAAAAAAGATGATTTTCATCATCTATTTATTTAATCTATTTCTTACAAGCTGGCTTAATAATGAACCATCTGCTCCTGCTCCTAAACGAGAAGTTGCTTCTTTCATTACACGTCCCATATCTTTCATGCTTTCTGGCTTAAGTTCAGCAAATATATCATCTAATGCTGCATTTATTTGATCTTCACTTATTTCTTCTGGTAGATATTTAGATAATATTGATATTTCGTTATTTAAATTTTCTACTTCAGAAGTTTTACCATATTTTTCATATTCATTTATGCTATCTTTTCTTTGTTTTACTTGTCTTTTTATAACAACCATTGCTTCTTCATCTGATAAATCATGTTTTAAATTGATTTTTTCCATTTGAAGTGCACTTTTTAACATACGTAATACTGATAATTCAAATTTTTCTTGATTCTTCATAGCTTTTGTCATATCAGATAAAATCATATCAGTTAAGGCCATAATTATCTCCTATCTATCATTTCTTTTACGTTTACGAGAGTTTCTAATCATTTCTTCTTTGGCTTTACGTCTTTTAACTCCTGGTTTATCATAGCATTTTTTTTCTTTTAGTTTAGAAGGGACTCCACTTTTTGCAACTTTTACTTTAAATTTTTTAAGGGCTGCATCAATGTTACCATTTTGAACTACAACTTTTGTCATATAATCTCCCTCCCTTCATTAACTATTAATGATTATATCACTACATTTTTTCTTTTACAAGGATAAATGTCGCCTAATATCGAAAAAAATCTTATTTTCTTAATAATTTTATATTTATTGTTTATAAAAAAAGAAGAGTTTTCTCTTCTTGACAAATATAATAAACAATCTTAGCAGCGATTAGTTCTTTTAGTAGCTCTTCTTATTGCACTGCCAAATGCTCTTCCGATATCATATGCTGCTTCCAACATTCTAACTAATGAGTTAATTAAATTAGCTGATATTGCTTGCATTCCACCTTTTATTTTACATAGTTCTTCTTTACTCATTTAAACACCTACTTTCCTGTGTAATTACATGGATATGGTCTTTGATAACCATTTACTGCTCCAATAATAAATGATACAACTCCACTTACTATAAGAGCTAGAGCAAATGATGAAAGTTTTCCACCACCTGTTATTTCTTTTTCTTCTTCTATAGTTAAATATTCGTTCATTTTAATTACCTTTCTAATATTATATTTTTTATTTTAGTAAATATTTTTTGTCTATTACTTAGGATTGTAAAATTAATTAATGATTTATCTGTTATTAAATTAGTATCAAATACTATATCTTCATAGGCGATTTCGCCATTTAAATATGGTTCATTATAAGTGATATTTTTTATACTATATATTTCATTGTTATATGAGATATAAGAATCATTAGTTATTATATTAATCTTATCATATGGTAATGTAAGTGATATTTGACAAGTATCTTGGCAATTAATAAGTCCTGTTACTTTTTCTGTATCGAAGGTTTTTACTTTGAACATAGATATAGATATTATGATAGTTGTTAAAATAATAGCTATAAATAATAATTTATTTTTATTTGGCTTTTTAGATAATAATTTATACTTTAACATTTAATATATCTTCCATTTCTATTATTTTGTTAAAACATATTGTATCTGTATGAGATACATAGATAATAGTTGTTTCTTTCAAATATTTATCTAGTTCATTTAGAATTTTTAATTCTTTTTCTTTGTCAATTTCACTTAATGACTCATCGAGAAGTAAGATTTTTGGACGTCTTAATACCGATCTTGCTAGTATAATTCTTTGACGTTCACCACCACTTAAATTGAATCCTTGATCATATAAAATTGATTCTAATCTTAAACTTTTTTCATTAATTATTTCATCTACCATAGTAATATGTAAAACCTTATTTAATTCATCTTTTGATACTTTTTTATCTAGAATTATATTATTTAAAATTGTATCATTAAATAATCTTTCTCTTTGAGATACATATAATATATTGTTTCTTAAAGTATTTAGAGAATAATCTTTGACGTTTATACCTGATATAGTTATATTACCTTTATAGTCATATATTGTCCTAT
>DEUO01000022.1:0-2667 GCA_002362595.1 Caryophanales bacterium UBA3260 | reverse complement strand
ATCTTTAATAATGTGCTTTTGCCACATCCTGATGGACCACGTATTAGAATATGATCTTTATTATTTATTTCTAACGAAATATTAGATAATACTTTATTTATATCATTATAACTATAAGATATATTTTTAAATAGAATATTACCTGGAATAAATTTTTCTTTTTTACCTAATTGTTCTTGAGGTAGATTAATATATTCTGTTATTCTGTCAAAAGATAGTTTTATTAAAGAATATTTAGGTAATATATCAACAATATTCTTTATAGGATCTATAAAATAAGATACTAAACTAGTAAAAGTTATTAAAGATAATAAAGTTAATTTATTTTGACTTATTAAATATATTCCTATACTAGTTAATAAAAATAATCCTATTTCGTTTATACTATTTTTTATGCTTAAAATAAAATTTAGATTGTTCATATGATTAAAGGTATTTTCTTCATACTTACAATAACTTTCTTCCAAATCATCATAGAAGTAAGAAGTTAAAGAAAGATTTTTAATTGATTCTAGTGAAGATACTTTTTCACTTAATGAAGAATTAAAATTGGTTTCTAAATCAATATTATCGTTTATCATTCTATTTATTAGAGGATTTGTTATTAAACCTACTATAACGTATAAAATAACTATTATAATAAGTACAATAAATAAACTATTACTTATAGAATATAAGAAGTAAATTGATCCAATAGATAAGAACAAATCTAATAAGATAGTTATAAAAACATCTGATATTAATTCTTTAACATTATTTAGATCTCTTACTCTAGTTAATAATTCACCGCTAGTATGTGATACGATAATATCTAAAGGGAGATTTATGATATGATTTATAAAATTTGGTATTATTAATAAATCAATATTTTTATTTAAATATACAAGTAATTCATTTTTTATATATTCTAGATATACTTTAAATATATAGATAAAAGCATATATTAAAATTATAAATAATGTTGTATTAAGATAGTTTTGTTCTATGCTAGACATGATAATTTTTAAATAGTAACTTGTTATTATAGATAGAATTGTTATAGCAAATGTAATAATTATTGTTTTAATTATTAACTCTTTTTCTTTCATTAAAATATCTATAAATAGATTTTTTAAGTTATATTTTAATTCAAATAATGGGATTTTTCTAAAAGGCTTAAAGATTAGTATTATATTTGTCCATTGTTTTTTAAACTCTTCTCTTTTAACTTTTATTAAGCCTTTGGCAGGATCCATTATCGTTATATATTTCTTATTAATATGATATATAACAACGAAGTGATTCATTCCTTTTTCTGTTACAATATGAGCTATAGCTGGTAATACTATGTTACTATCATCTATATTTATATTTTTTTGGCCTTTAGCGTTAAATCCATATTTTTGAGCTGTTTTTATCAAGTTATATGCAGTTGTCCCGTTTATATCTGTTTTTGTTTCTTGACGTAAGCGTTCTAATGGAATAAATCCACCATAGTACTTTATTATCGATTCTAGGCAACAAACTCCACAATCTTTAGCATCTTGCTGTTTAATGATATATTTTTTGTTCATAATTACTCCCTTCACTATATATTTTCTCGATAGGGAGTATTTAATCCTTTTATTTTTTTAAAAAAAATTAAAAAGTCTCATTAGAGGCTTTTTATTCTGGATCGTAAGTTTCTGGATCTTTATCAGGTATAACACAATGATCAGTATCTAGCATGCAGGTAGTGCAAGCGGTAAAGCCTGCTTCTTCTTCGTGACCAACAAGTGTTTCTATTGCATAATTTATAACTGTAGGTAGGAAAAATATAATTAATCCTGCTATTACATTTTTAGTAACTTGCATTAGCTTAGCTTTTAAATCATCTACTTTACCAGATAAAATAAGTCCGAAAAATGATGACATTGAAGTGAAGACGATTATTAAAGGAACTATTACTTTAATGAAATTTAGTAAAATGCCTACTATTTTAAAAGCACGACGTACTCCCCCATAATCACAGAAAGATATTTCTGTACTAGTAGCTGCATATACAATGCTAGTACCAATAAAGATAACAAAGAATAAGAATATAGATAATACTTTAAAAAATTGTTTTATATTTAAAGATTTCATATAAATCACCTAGTAATATAATAATATATTTTAGAAAAATAGTAAATAATAGTCTATTTTTTTATGTAAAATAATATGATTAAGTAGTTATGGAGGAAAAATATGATAAATAAACAAAGTATTTGGTTTACATTTCTTTTTAGTGTTATTTTAGTACTAAGTATTTTTTATGTAACAATGAATGATAGTGATTTAAGCGAATTTATTGATATTTCTGATACTGATGAAACAAAATTAGTAGTAAATGAGAATTCTGAATTAGTTAATTTGCGAGTACAAAACGAAGAGAAAGTTTTAGAATCAATAAATAAGTTACAGGATATATTATTAGACGCTAATACAGATATTAATAGTAAGAATGATGCGTATGATGGGTTACTTACAATAAAGAATAATATTAATGAAGAAAAGAAAATAGTTGATATTATAAAAAAGGAATTTAATCTTGATTCTTTTGTTAAAATTAATAATGAAAATATAACAATTGTTGCTGAAGTTGAGAAGTATGATGCTACACTCGCTAATAAGATAATAACAAGAATTAATAAGGAATATAATGAAAAT
>DEUO01000074.1 GCA_002362595.1 Caryophanales bacterium UBA3260 | reverse complement strand
CCAAATAATATAAATATAAAAGTATTTAAAAATAAAAATATTTTAGTGAAGATAATAGGTAATTTGTTTTATATAAATAATATGACTTTAATATATATATTAGTTTTATATAAGGCATGTTATGGAGAATTACATGTGTATTTTATTTTGTTAATGTTATTTGGATATGTTTTAGAGTGTGTTAAGAAGTGTAAATAGTTATTTGGTTTTTTTGAAAGTCATATATACTCTTATGTTATACTAAAGATAATAGGAGGGTTATGATGGCAGCTAATACTAGAAATGTCAAAAAATCAAGTAATAAAGTTGTAAAAAAGAGCAATAAAAAATCTAATACTGGTTATATTGCGTTTTTGTTGTTGGCTGTTATTGTGTTTATAATTATTTTAATAAGTACAATATTTGGCGATGTTGTTCAAATATATAATAATAATAGAGAAGCTAAGGAATTAGAGAAAAGGAAAACTGAGTTATTAGAAGAGGAAGATTCTTTAAATAGTGAAGTTATTAAATTACAAGATCCTAATTATGTGGCTAGATATGCTAGAGAAAAATATCTTTATACTAAAGACGGTGAGAAGATATTAACAATTATTGATGCTAAAGATATTAATAATAAGAGCGATAAAAGTACTGATAAAAAAGATATAAGTGATGAGAAGAAACAACAAGAGTAGATAATACTCTTTTTCTTATGCTATAATGAAATAGGTGGTATTATGCAAATTAAAGTTGGCAAGTATTCTGGTTTTTGTGGTGGAGTTAAAAGGTCTGTTCTTAATGCCGAGGAAAGCTTGAATAATAGTGATGTGGTTTATTGTTATGGTGAACTTGTTCATAATAAGCAAGTTATTAACAGTTTAACTGCTAAAGGATTGAAGGTAATAGAAGATATTAATGAAGCGGAGGATGGATCTAAAGTTATTTTTAGAGCACATGGTGTTGAAAAGAAAATTTATGAAATAGCAGAGAAGAAAAATTTAAATATAGTAGATTTAACTTGTCCTAATGTTTTAAAGATTCATGAAAAGGCGAAAAAGTTAGTTGAGGATGGTTATTTTATTATATTAATAGCTCAAGTAAGTCATCCAGAGACGATTGGAACAATTAGTTTTTGCGGTGATAATTGTTTTATATTAGAAAATAGTGATATGATTTTAGATTTAGAAAATAAAATAAAAGAATCTAAATGTAAAAGAATAGCTGTAATTACTCAAACTACTATATCAGTAGATAGATATAATGAATTAATTGATATAATTAAAGAAAAGTTTTCTTTATATGAGCTTAATATAGATAATAATATATGTGATGCTACTAATTTAAGACAGCAAGAAATGAAAGAGTTATCTAAAGAAGTAGATGCTGTAATTGTTATTGGAGGAAAGAATAGTTCTAATACGAAGAAGTTATATGATATAGGAGTTAGGAATTGTAGTAAGTGTTTTTTAATTGAAACTGTTGATGATTTAACTGATGATATATTCAAATATGAAAGAATAGGTATAATGGGTGGTGCTTCTACTCCTAGAAGTAGTGTTGATGAAGTAATGAGTAGGTTAAATAAATAATAATCTATTTAAAGTAAATTTTAGTTTGTGATATAATTGTATTGTAGGTGGATGTAATGAAGAAAATATATATAGTTTTAACATATACAGGTACAATATTATCTAAGTTAGTAAAAATGTATACTAGAAAAGAATTTTCTCATGTATCAATAGCATTAGATGAAGAATTGAATGAAATGTATAGTTTTGGAAGACTTAATGCTTATATACCATTGCCTGCTGGGTTTGTTCATGAAAGTAAGGATAGAGGTACTTTTAAGAGATTTAAAAAGACAAGAACAAAGATTTATTCTTTACAAGTAAAAGATGAACAATATGATAAAGTAGTAGAAGTAATTAATGATATTAAAGAACATAAAAAATCTTATTCATTTAATTTATTAGGACTCATGTTTGTTGCATTTCATTTAAAGCTTAGAAGAGAAAAGTCTTTATATTGTGCAGAATTTGTTAAATATGTTTTAGATAAGTCGAATATAGATAACTCTTTGCCGGATATGGTCAAGCCAGAAGATTTTAGATATATTGAAGGATTAGATGTTGTTTATAGCGGTATATTAAGAGAATATAATACTTTTTAGTTATATTCTTTTTTTTTTAAAATATTTTTATATTAAGGAGAGCTATATGAATTTTATAAAAATATTAATTATTAGTTTTAGTTTAGCTGCAGATGCTTTTGCTGTTGCTTTATGTAAAGGGATTAATACAAAAGAATATAGTATTAATAAAAGTATTAAAGTTGGTATGTATTTTGGTTTTTTTCAGTCTTTTATGCCGTTATTTGGATTTTGCCTTGGTCAGACAGTAAGGAATATTTTTTATGTTGTAGGACACTATGTTGTTTTTTTCTTTTTAGTAGTGATAGGAGCAGGTATGTTGTATGATGCTTTTTGTAGTGAAGAACATAATATGATAGATGATTATAGTTTTGTTACTTTATTTGTATCAGCAATCGCAACTAGTATTGATGCATTTTCAGTTGGCATTACTTTTGTTTTTATGAAAGTTAATTTATTATTAGCGATTGCTACAATTGGTATAATTGCATTTATTTTATCTGGGATTGGTGTATATATCGGCAATAGGTTTGGCAAAGATAATTCTAGGAAAGCGAAAATGGTTGGAGGAGTTATTTTAATTGTAATGGCAATAGAATTATTCTTAGAACATATTTTATAAATAAATGTGTTAAAATAAGTGGTATAAGTAGCTATGCAACTAAAAATATACAAAAAACAACTAAAAATTGGTAGTCCGCAACCGACATAATTGATATATTTTTGTTACAAAAGGAGGAGATTCTATGAATTTTGCAGATAATTTAAAAAAGATAAGAAAGGATCATAATTTATCACAAGAACAGTTAGCAGAAAAACTTGGAGTTACTAGACAATCAGTAAGTAAGTGGGAGTCTAGGCAATCTTATCCTGAAATGGATAAAGTAATTCAAATATGTAATATGTTTAATTATAATATGGATGAATTAATTAATGCAGATATTAAAGAAGTAAAAGAAACTAAAGAATCAAAAAATATATCTAATAAATATATAACAAGTTTTTTTAATTATTTAACTAAAGTTGTAGATATGTTTAGTAGTATGAAATTAAAGCAGATTATTGGATGCTTGTTTGAACAGGTTATAATAGGATTAATATTAGTATCCATTATTGCTATTGTTGGTAGTATTGGGTATGGAGTTTTATCATCTCTTTTAAGAAATATTTTGCCTTATAATTTATATATAATTATAATTAGTATTCTTGAAACTATCTCGATTATAGCATTTTTTGTATTAGGAGTAGCTGTATTATTACATATATTTAAAATAAGATATTTAGATTATTATGAATTTGTTGGTCCAACTGATAATAATGAAGATAATAATATATTAGAAGAAAATAAAGTAGAAGATAAGATAGATGATAAAAATAAAGTAGAGAAAAAAGAGAAAATTGTTTTAGAAAAGAAACAAGAGAAAGTTATTATAAGAGATCCTAAACATTCTGATTTTAAATTTTTGTCTGGTTTAGGTAATATAATTTTATGGATGGTTAAATTCTTTATCGCATGGGTATTACTATTCTTTGCCATGGGATTTGTTGGTTTAGTTGTTTGTTTAGTTTTAAGTTTCTTATTTATTAAGACAGGTTTATTGTTTGTTGGTTTAGTATTAGCAATAATAGGTTCTTTAATTCTATGTGGTATATGTATAGAATTATTCTTTAATTTTATATTTAGTAGAAAAAATAGTAAGACAAGATTTTTAATTTCTGGTTTAATTTCTTTAGTAGCAATAGGTTCTGGTATAGGCTTACTTATTGTTGGTATATCTGAATTTGATATAGCTGTTAAAGATACTAATTTAGTTAAAGATGAATATGTATTAGAAATGAAAGATAATTTAATGATAGCTAGA
>DEUO01000101.1 GCA_002362595.1 Caryophanales bacterium UBA3260 | reverse complement strand
CTTCAGGAGTTATTAAAAATATTATATTAATTGTATTTTTTTTAATAATAGGTTTCTTTATTGGGTCTTATGTAACTAATAAATATTTAGAATCTAGGGAAGATGAAGTAATAGATAATAATGATCAATGGCCGATTGAAATTACTAGTAAAACAGAATATAGTGAGCAAGTAGATGAATTATATTCTATTGTAAGAGGGAATCCAGATTTTTATTCTACAAAGGGATTAGCTTATAATGAAATGAATGATAATGATAAATTAATATATATTTATAATAATTTAATAGCTAATAGTATTGGGGAGAATGTTACTTTAAATTCTACATATTATGGAAGTCCTACTTGTGATTATGGATTTATAGTTGATTCTTCAACTAATTCAAGTGTTTCATTATTATGTACAGTAATTAAAATATCAAAAGACGAATTTGAAAGTGTAGCAAGTACTATTTTTAATGATAAAGAATTAAATACTAATATAGAGTTTTTGCCTACTTCTGGTAAGAAATGTGTTGTTTCAGAAGATTCTTATTTATGCGGTAATGTTAATTTGGGAGATAGTATAACAGGTAGTTTAGAAACTAAATTTGAAATATATAAAGTTACTAAAGATAAAGATGATACAATTAATATTTATGATAAAGGTTATTTAATAGATAAGAGAAGTAATGTAATTAATCCTGATGATGGTATTGATAATTATTATTTACATTCTAGTGATAGTACACAATATTATTATGAGTTAAAGAGTGCTGATAATTTATCATTTATTCATACATTTAAAAAGAATGAAAATGGTAAATACTATTTTGTAAGTAGTACACTTTACAAAGAATGACAACTTGTTATTCTTTTTTTTATTTATTATAATATTTTTAGAGTGTGATTATGATGAGTAATAAAAAGACAAAAAAGGTTGTTTTACCTGTTGATAATGACGAACTTTTTGATGAAATAATGCGTAAAAAAAGAGAACGTAAACAAAGAAGAGATGAAAGAACTAAAACAATTAAAATCGAAAAGCTAAAAGAAATAGAGATTAACGATGGTAAAAAAGTTAATAATGATAAGATTAATAGTGTTGATAAAAATGAAAAATTTAAAGAAAATTTAAATGATACTATAGTTGTGGAAAATAAGAAGGAATTAGAAGATACGTTTCACGAAAATAAAAGTAAGGTATTGCTTCCATCTTATACAGGAGAAATTACTGAAACTATAGATATTAGTGAAATTATTAAGTTGCAAAATAAGAGTAAATTTAAAATAATTTTTTTATTACCTATTTTAATTATTTTAATATCTATATTTATTATTGCTTGTTTTTTAAGTATTAATAGAAATAAAATTAATGAAGTAGATTTGTATGATATTGTTGTTAATTCTTATGATAAAGTAAATGATAAAGTTAATGTATTAGTTATGCCAAGTATTAAGCAAGACTCTTGTGTATTTACTGAAGAAATAGCATCAGATGTTAATGTATTAGATTTTAAAGCATTAAATGGTGGCGGATGTGAAGAAGTTATAGATAGAAAGAAGTATTATGTATATTTTAAAAATAAAGATGGCATTGTAAGTGAACCATTAGAAGTAAATAATTATGTTGTTAGTTTAGAATTAAAAGATAATTATTATGTAACAGTAGGTAAAGAAGTAAAATTAGATGATAATTTAATAACAGTAGGAGATGCTAAAATAAATTGGTTTAGTAATGATAAAGAAGTAAAACTTGCCGGTAATGTATATGTAAGTAATGAAAACAGCAATGTAACTATAACTGCTTTAGATAAAAATAAAAAAATAGCAGAAACTAATATATATACAACTAGTCTTATTGTTAATATGCCTCATGAATTTGATGCTAAGAAAGAATATTTAGGATGTAAGAGATTTTCAAAGGAAGAGGCTGATTTATTAGATAAGATACTTGATGATAGAATTAAAAGCGCTGGAGAAGGAACAAGAGCCGGAGCTGTTGCAGCTGCAAGATTCTTGACTTTAGAATTTCCTTATAAGATTTCTTATTATTTTGAAAATGGTAGAGTTAATAATACGGGAGTTCATTTTGTAGATGGCGAAGGTAGATATTATCATAAAGGTTTATATTTAAATGAATCTAAATATGAAGATATTGTTGCTAATTTCTTTGGACCTGCTACTTGGGGGTGTCCTTTAGTTACATATGAAGATGATCCGCCTAATTTTATTCCTGGTCGTAAATATCCTAATGGTTTGGATTGTTCAGGTTTTGTTTCTTGGTCAATATATAATGGTGGATTTGATATTGGAGATATAGGAGCCAATTTATTAGCTAATAAAGGACAAAATGTACCGATTGCAACAGCTATAAAATCAGGAAAGATAAAAGTAGGAGATTTATTTAATATAAGTGGACATATATCAATACTTATAGGAGATGATGGAACAAATTATTATGTTGCAGAGTCATTAAATACATATAAAGGTTTAATAGTAAAAAAATATAACAGAAAGAATGTATATAACTATTTTACACATGTAACATTAATGGATAGTTATTATAATGGGGATGGTAATTTAACTAATATGTGG
>DEUO01000135.1 GCA_002362595.1 Caryophanales bacterium UBA3260 | reverse complement strand
TTTTTAAATAATATTAACAATAATATTAAACATATAACTAAATTATACTTACTTAATACACTTGATACAAAACTATTTAGAATCAAAAAAACAAGTAATATAATCTCTAACATATACAACTTAATATAGTTTTTCTTCATTATAGAATTCCTCCTAAATAGTTTTAATAGATAGCATATATAAGTAGAATTATTATTAAAGTATTATTATTATTCTACTATAAACAAGTATAACATATATTGTCTTTCTAAATCAATGATTTTACTATAAAAGATAAATATAAAAAAGATGAATTAAATCATCTTTTTTTACTCTATTTCTAATTTTTCATCAGAGATAAATTCTGGTTCACAAGTTAAATTAATATGTAATTTTTTTAAGAATTTCTTATCACTGCTATCAACCATATACGTTGCATGTGCTTCGCAATCCTTTAACTTATCTAAATTGCTTAAAGCCTTCTCTGCCATAGGATTAGTAGTTGAACATATACTTAAAGCAGTTAGTACTTCAGTTAAAGATAATCTTTCAGAAGAACTTCCTAAACTTCTCTTTAAATTTAACATCGGTTCTAAAACATTAGGTGATAACAGCTTAATATCATCAGGTATCTTAGATACTTCCTTAATAGCATTTAATACTAAAGAACAAGCTGGAGACAATATATCAGTCTGCTTACCAGTAATAATTTTCTTCTTCGATAACTTAAGAGCAATAACCGGTTTATTCTCCTTCTTACTCTTATCTAAAGCAGGCTTAACAACATCCAAATAATTTTCATCTATTTGTAACTCGTTCATTAATAATTTAACTTTCTTAACTGTATCAATATCTGTTAAACCTAATCTATAATTATTTGCTTCATTATAATAACGTCTTACTATTTCTTTCTTAGAAGCATCTTCAACAATCTTATTATCTTTAATACAATTACCAACCATATTAACTCCCATATCAGTTGGAGACTTATATATATCTTTACCAGTAGAAGCATATAAAATGCTTTTTAATACCGGAAACATCTCAACATCTCTATTATAATTTATAGCTGTCTCCTTATAAGCTTCTAAATGGAATGGATCTATCATATTTACATCTTTTAAATCAGCAGTAGCTGCTTCATAAGCCAGATTAACAGGATGCTTAAGTGGTAAATTCCATACTGGGAAAGTTTCAAACTTAGCATATCCAGCATTTACTCCTCTTTTGTGTTCATGATAAATCTGTGACAAACAAGTCGCAAGCTTTCCGCTACCAGGCCCTGGAGCATTAACTAAAACAAGTGGCTTAGTTGTCTCAATATATGAATTAGCACCATATCCCTCATCACTAACAATCGTATCTACATCTGTCGGATATCCTTTAGTAAATCTATGTATATAAGTTTTAATTCCATTTCTCTCTAACTTCTTAATAAACTTATCTACACTAACTTGATTATCATATAAAGTAACGACAACTGAATTAACTAAAAATCCCATTTTTCTAGATTGATTAATCAATTTAATCAACTCATTATCATAAGAGATACCATATTCACCACGAATTTTATTACGTTCAATATCTCCTGCATTAATACAAAAAATAATTTCTAAATCTTTCTTTAATTCCTTAAACATACTTATCTTAGCATCGTTTAAGAATCCAGGTAATACACGTGCTGCATGGCTATCATCAAACAACTTACCACCTATTTCCAAATAAAGACGATCAAACAATTTAAATCTTTCTCTAATCTTCTTGCTTTGAATCTTAACATACTTTTGGTTATCAAAACCTTTTTCCATAACTTCACTCTCCCTTTACCTTTTTTACCATATTAATATTATACCATCATATTTATAATTTTTCTAAAAAAATAAACATAATATATAATGGTGAAAAATAATGTTTATAAAAGACAAACAATTTCGTATTAAATTTCTCTTCACATGCATAATAATCCTTTTTATTATCATCATAATCCGTATATTCTATATACAAGTATTTAACTATAACAAATTAAATAAACTAGCAGAAAACTTATGGCAAAGAAATCTACCTATAACAGCTGATCGTGGCCGTATCTATGACCGTAATGGTAAAATACTAGCTACTAATATTACAACTACTACTCTATATGTTGTACCTAACCAAATAAAAGACAAAGAAACAACAGCAAAAAAACTAAGTGATATACTAAACTGTAACTATGATAATATCTACAAACATTTAACAAAAAGAACTTCCTTAGAAAAAGTTAATCCTGAAGGAAGACAACTAGATAGTTCTATCGCTGATAAAATAGAAGAACTTAATATAGATGGCCTCTATCTTATGAAAGAATCAAAAAGATATTATCCATATGGTGATGTACTATCACATGTTTTAGGATATGTTGGTATAGATAATCAAGGATTATCTGGACTGGAATTAAAATACGACAAATATCTAACTGGTAAAAATGGTTCAATAAAATATACATCTGATGGTAAAGGGAATCGTCTAAAAACAAACGAAGTATATGAAAAATCTCAAAATGGCATAGATATCTATCTAACAATTGACATTGATATTCAACTATCCGTTGAAAAAGAATTAAAAAATGCTGATACTAAATATTCTCCTGAATCTTCTCTATCAATTGTTATGGATCCTAATACTGGAGAAATACTAGCTATGGCATCTCGTCCTACTTTTGATTCTAATAATTATCAAGATTACGATACAAATACTATCAATCGTAATTTACCAATATGGAAAAATTATGAACCAGGTTCAACTTTTAAAATAATTACTCTAGCTGCTTCTTTAGAAGAAAAAACTATTAATTTATTTGAAGATCATTACTATGATGGTGGTAGTATTAATGTCGATGGTTCTCGTATTAAATGTTGGAAAAGTGGCGGTCATGGTAACGAAACATTTCTAAATGTCGTTGAAAACTCCTGTAATCTTCTAGTCAACACAAGAACATTTTAAATTTAATATCTACTTCCATATAAAAACTATACAAAATTGTATAGTTTCTTTTTACTCGCACTCGGAACCTGCAAAGTCATCAACAAACAATGGTTTTACTGCAATCCCATCACAAAATGACGAAGAATAATCTTTTGAGGACGAAGGAAATGCATGATACTTAATCCATTTATAACCAAGACTATAATAAACAATAGTTCCTGTGTCCAAATAATAGTTATCTAAAAAAACAAATGCAGGTTTATCATTCTTTTTCATACAATACCAATCAACACAAAAGCATATCATCCAAATAAATATTAATGACAAAACTATAATTAATATTATTTTCTTTTTAGACCTCTTTTTAGTATTCGAAGACATCTCATTTTTCATAAACTCACTTCCTTTTACTCGCACTCAAATCCCGCAAAATCATCAGCAAACCATGGCTTTAATGCAATCCCATCACAGAATGGTGAAGAATAACCTATTGAAGATGAAGGAATTCGGTGATATTTAATCCATTTGTACCCAACACCGTAATAAACAATAGTTCCTCCGTCAAAATACCAATCCTTATAAACAACAAATACGGGATTATTATTATTTTTCATGCAATACCAATCGGTACAAAAACACACTGTCCAAATAAATATTAATGACAAAACTATAATTAATATTATTTTCTTTTTAGACTTCTTTTTGGTATCCGTAGTATGCCTCTGCATCATCAATAACACTCCTTACATTAAAAATATAATAAGGTTTAGATGATTCAAAATCATAGAATTTTATTTCGTCACTTATATTCTTTATTTCTTTTTTATTACGATTTTCATTTATTATTTTAGCTCTATATGAAATTTTATCTATTTTATTATATCTACCAGAAACGTTAGAAATAGTATTTAAAGCATCTTTTTCTTCTAAACCATTCATATTATCATATAATTTAGTTATCCCAGTTTTATCTACAGAAACAGTATATCCTAAATTAGTTCTTATATCATCATAATATAAAACATAATCAAAATATTTAACATCATTTCCGTTTATTTCTAGCTTATAATTATCTCTATTAAAAGAAGAGCCAATTTCATTATTAATAAAATTATCAACTTTTGTATCTAATTCTTCTTGATTATCTAATAAATAAAAAGATTTACCATTTTTACTCTCTAAATTATAACCATTATTATACACTTGCCCAGTTTGTGATTTACTTTTAGAACTGCTATTTCCATAAATCCAATACCAAGGATTAGTATCACCATACCCATATACTTTATAATTTTTTACTTCATTATGAACATAAATATAATTACTAGCTGATTTAGCTGCAGAGTCAACAGATGTCGCCTTATCTTTTATTTTATTGTTAAATCTTTTGTTCCAATTTTTAAACGAGTCTTCATATAAATCTGTAGTCCACCCCATAGTAATATTAACTCCAACATATTGCGAATATTCAGTAATATTACTTGATCCTTCTGCTGTTTTACATCCCGCATATTCTATAAAAGCAGTTTTACTATTATTATAAGAACCAATGCCGATATAATTATCACCATTATGTGAACAATCTGATATATCGAAAGTATTATAATTCATATTATGATTATTTCCATGACCACTAAAATATATAATACCACTTTCTAAATAAGAAACAGCTGGAAAATGTTTACCTTTAAGGTCTCCAATAGCTGGATTAAAAAATTTCTTTGAAGTCAATCCCATTGATTGATATGTAGAATATGTATTATTTGAGTGTTCTGCTGAATTTCTGCCATCACTATAACTCGCTCCAACAACAAGAGCAGTGTTGTTGCCACTTGGTGCATACCAAGCACACACCTTATCTGAAAAAATAATAAATGCCACAAATAAAACTAAAATTATTGAAAAAATTTTCTTTTTCATATTTTCCTTATATAATCAATCTATAAAAATTAAATAAATCTTTATAGGTTAATTAATCCTTCCTATATATTATTAACATAAATATATTTATCAAAAGTAAAGATTCCACCTCCATTTCACGATTTTATTAATATATTTACAATTAATATCAAAAAATAACACTTTTTTTAATAAAAAATAAGATGCACATATACCCAAGTATTCTTACAATTAAAATATAACATATAACTTAATAACATTCAATATTATTAAAGCTTTTCTATATAATTAAAATGAATATTATAACCATCGCAATACCTTACAATAAATGTGTATCTAATTTCATAGAAAAACTATACAAAATTGTATAGTCTTCCTTTCACTCGCACTCAAATCCTGCAAAATCATCAGCAAACCATGGTTTTAAAGCAATCCCTTCACAATATTGAAAATCGGTATTACCTCGTGCTGAAGAAGGAAGTACATGATACTTTATCCATTTATAACCAATGCCATAATAAATAGTAGTTCCTCCATCCCAACAATAGGTATTATAAACAATAAATACAGGCTTATTATTTCTTTTCATACAATACCAATCTGTACAAAAACACACTGTCCAAATTAATATCAGCGATAAAACTATAGTTAAAATTATTTTCTTTTTAGACTTCTTTTTTGTATTCGAAGACATCTTCTTTTTCACAACTACACTTCCTTTTATAACCTAGTATCAGGATAAAAACAGCACTTTTTAATAAATAATAAGATGCACATATAATTCAAGTATTCTTACAATTAAAATATATCATATAACTTAATAACATTCAATATAATCATCGATAAAGTATTTCTATATAAATTAGAATAAATATCATAATTAACACAAGAACATTCTAAATTAATGTATATCTAATTCCATATCAATTATATCTGTATTAAAATTAAAATATACAGCCATTTTCAAATGTTTTCTATCATTATTTATTTTAGTTATTTCTATTCTTTCTACAAGGATATTTATAAGCTGAGCTAATTCTTCTTTTACATTAACCTTTTTAGTTAATACATTACTTAGTTCTTTTAATTTATCCTCTAGTATTTTCATTTCTTCATCTTTGTTTTTAATACTTTTGATTTTATTTTCTATTTCAAAGATTTGACTATTAAAATTGTCATTTCTTTTTTTAAACTCTGTATCACTAATCATACCTTTAAGACTTAGATCTAATAGTTTATCTTTTTGTTTATTTAAAATATCTATTTCTCTATAATAATCTTCTCTACTTTTCTTTTCACAATTTCGTTCAATAATATTCTTGTACTCGCTTATAACATTATCAAGATAGTTCTTTTTATTGCTAATAAATTCATCAATTATTCCAATCATAACCTTATCTAAATAACTTTCTTTTATTATCGGAGACTCACAATACTTTTTTCCTGATACTTTATAAGTTTTACAACTCCAAGTAGGATTACTTTGTCTATTGCTACCACCATTTCTAATATATATAGCTCCACAATGCATACATCTTATTTTACAAGTATATTTTGATTTTTCTATAAATTCTTGTTGATTAAGAATGTGTCTTGAAGGAAGTTTTTTTCTCTTTTCATGTAAGGCATTTGCTTTATCCCATAATTCTTCTGAAACAATAGCAGGAATTCTATCATCTTTTTCTATTATTTGATTTACCTTATCAACTTTCTTTTTCTTATGAGTTTTATAATCCTCAACTTCAGTAAGTCTTGCTGTATAATATCCTTTATATCTGGGATTAGTTAAAAATTTCGCCATACTTGTCTGTGAATATGGTTCACCTTTAGAATTAAGATATCCCATTTTAGCAAGTTCTTCTCCTATCTTTTTAAATCCAACCTTTCCAGTTGCATAAGTTTCAAATAGATACCTTATAAGTGGTGCTTCTTTTTCATTTATCTCATATTTTCCGTCCTTTTTATAATATCCAGTTAGATTTCCACCTATAAGTTTTCTATCCTTAATCATTCTGTTTATTCCAAACTTTACTCTTTCAGATAACTTTCTAACCTCATCTTGTGCTAAGCTAGACATTATGGTTAATCTAAACTCTGCATCTTCCCCTATAGTATTAAGATTATCTGATATAAAATAAACAATCGTCCCTTGCTTTAATAAATATTCAGTATATTTAATACTATCAACTGTATTTCTTGAAAATCTAGATATTTCTTTTGTTAGTATCAAATCAATTTTACCAGCAGATGATGCTTCGATCATATTAAGAAATTCTATTCTATTTTTTACAGCTGTTCCACTAATTCCTTCATCTATATACCCACCAACAAAAATCCAATTTTTATTTTCTCTTATCATTTCTTCAAAATAATTTTGTTGATTTTCTAATGAATTTAATTGATCATCTTTATCTGTAGAAACCCTAGCATAATAAGCTACTTTTAGAGGCATATCATAAATAGTCTTCCCTAATCTTAAATCTACCCTTGCTTTTTTTATATCCATTAACAATCCTCAGCTATCCTGTTATTATAATCATTTCTTATCTTTGTTAACCTTCCTAAAATACTTTTTTCCATTTCACTAAACACATCAAGTTCAATAACTTTCTCTTCATATAATTCTCTATTTATAATTAGTCTCCATTCTAACAATTTATACTCTAAAGGCATTTTTTTAGTACTAAATTTATATTCCAAATTTTCTTCATTTCTAAGCATTAAAATCCTCCTATATTCTTGCTTGAAATATATGCAATTTTTTTAAAAATAGAACGCAATAATTAATTACTAAAACTGAATTATAATGAATTTAATTAACTTATATTTAGCAATATAAAAAGCAAAGTATTTCTAGTCTGCTTGTAAATCAAATTTTTAGATAAAAACTTCAACATTATATATAAAATAATTAATTTTATATTTTGTTAAATAAATTTAATACCATTTCTATTATAAAAAATTAAATTTTACTTTATATTTATAAAGTATTCCTTAGACATTTATAATACAATACTAAATACCAATAATTAACAAAATATTATCTTCTAACTCGAGCGTATTTTCCACCATCTGCTCCGGCTAGTTCCCATCCATTTTTATCAGAAGTTAACCATTCATGATAATTCTTTGTATGCTGCGCAACTCTATAATTAATAAAATTACCAGTACTGGTACACACACCACCACCAGTTTCAGTCACAAACCCCATGTGATCCCAACTTCCATTATTTGTCTTATCCAATGCAATAAAATCACCTGCTTGTAAATTAGACGAAAATGATTCATGATTTGTTGTTGAATATCCTACTCCCATATATCTTGCAAATGTATCTGCCATTGTCCAAGAACGTGAATGCTTATGTTCTTTTGAGCCTAAAAAACCTGTGTTAGTAACTTTATGCCACCAACCAGAATATTCACTATCATATACAGCCTGTTGAACACCAGTAGCTTCTAGAATCTGAGACGTAAAGTTAGTGCAATCCCCTCTGGAAAAATAGTAATACGCAGCTTTATTCGGATTTGTCGCATGATTTGTTGCATATGTAACGGCAGAAGGAACATGTATCTTTTTTGCCATTGATGTTTTTGAAACAATTCTACTTGCATTCTTTGATAGTGGTGCATAATATGGTAATAACATGCCTAACTCAATACCATCATTTGCATTTTCATTAAAACTTTTTTGTTTTAAATTGATTTTATTTACAAGATCTAAGATTTCTTGATTCTTATCATAATCCTCATATACATCAAAAAATGCTGCCAATATTCTGAATTCTTCACTTCTCTCTCCAAATTCTTCTGTTTCTTCTAATAACATAAACATTCCATCCTTATAAGATTGCCAATTATATTCATTTATTGGTTCCAAAGAATATCTCTTAGCAATAGTCGCCAATATTTTTGGAACTTTATTTTGTATTTTTTGCAAAGAATCTGTTTTGTTTTCAAATGTACAATACAATGGATTTTCAACTCCGTTTATTAAAATTACTTCATTTCTTTTAACATTTCCTAATCCATCTAATAATAATGAATTACAATACTCTTTATAATCCTTTTTTGATTCTGCTTTTATTATATCAGATGTATTTCCTAATGCGTTAACTTGATTGATTAAGCCAGTACTACTAATTAAAGTACACATAATACCTAAAAATAATATACCTTTTTTCATTTTTTATCATCCTTTCAATTTGTATAATTTTTTTTCACTAATAAATATAACCATCGCTTTTTCATAGAATAACTCCTTTATAATTTAAGAATATAATAGAGTAAGAAATAAAATCAATCGACTGTTAGTAGAGTTACTGTGTAACGCCTTTAAAAAAATCTTTTACTTTAATATTTATTATTTTTATCTCCCCATAATGAATAACATATTTACTTTTTTCTTCATCTATTTGACCTCTTGTATAAAAACTATAACCAAGTCCAACATAATTTTTTTCAATATAATCAGCATCACCATTTTGTACTTTATTAGAATTAATTGAAATTGAAAATATAGGCTCAGAAAAATATTTACTAACACAAATATAATCAACCATGTAAAAAGAAATCCAAATAAAAATAATACATAGTATAACTTTTATCCATTTCGGAATCATAAATTTACTTTTAATTATATTTTTTGAATTTTTTAATGTTTCAATTACAATTTCATTTTCATTTAAATTATTATCTAATTTAATATCTGTATTTCTTTCACCTTTAAGTAATTCTAAAACTGAAATTGAAAATAAATCAGCTATTGGTAATAACAACTCTATATCTGGAAAACTCAATCCTCTTTCCCATTTGCTAACTGCTTTATCTGTAACATATAATTTTTCTGCAAGTTCCTTTTGAGTTAAACCTTTTTCTTTTCTTAATTTTGTAATTAACTTTCCAAATTTCTGATTATCCATAAATAATCTCCTCTTCTGTAATACAATTATACTACTCAAGCTAAGCCTTTTAAATCGACTATTAGTTTAGTTTAAATATATAGAAAAAATATTATACAAAAAATAATAACTAATAAAATGTTCTCGTATCGACCAGAATGAACCCTGGCTTTGTAGTAATGGGCCAAAAACTAGGTACAGATCGATTATACAAATATGTTAAAGATTTTGGATTTACAGAAAAAACTGGAATTGATCTAAATGGTGAATCTCATGGTATCATGTTCAAAAAAGAAAATATCGGTCCTGTAGAACAAGCAACTATCTCTTTCGGTCAAGGAATAAGTGTTACTCCTATTCAACAAGTAACAGGTGTCTCTGCTGCAATAAATGGTGGTACATTATATACTCCTTACATTGTAAAATATCTTACAGAACCAGAGACGAACAATATAATAATGTCTAAATCACCTCATAAAGTAAGAGATGTTATTAGTAAAGAAACATCAGAAATGGTAAGATTCACCTTAGAAAGTGTTGTATCATCAGGTACAGGAAAAAATGCATACATAGAAAACTATCGTGTAGGTGGTAAAACTGGAACAGCTCAAAAAGTAAATAATGGTGTATATATGAGTGGAAACTATATATTAAGTTTCATGGGCTTTCTTCCTGCAGACAAACCAGAATATGTAGTATATGTCGCCGTAGACTATCCTAAAGGAATAACTCAATATGGTGGTACTGTATCTGCTCCAATAGCTAAAAACATAATGAAAGATATTATAAGTATAAAAGACTTAAAACCAAGTAAAGAAGTAACTCCAAGAGAATATACTTGGTTAGATACTAAATATGTAAAATGTCCTAATGCATTAGGATATACTAAAAAAGAAGCATTATCTATTCTAAAAGGTTTTCAAATAGAATATAGTGGTACTGGAGATACTATTATCTATCAAGAACCTAAAGAAGGAGAATATATAAAAGAAAATTCTACTATAAAGATAATGTTAGGTTAAATAAATATCTAAATATTATTATTTAGTATTAAAATATAAATAAATTACTATTTTCCTGTATAAGTAATGTAAATTGTTATCTATTACTATCTAATATCATCACCGTTTTGTAGTATAATCATATAAGAAAGAGGTGTTTCTATGCTTGTTCTAGCAAAAGCAGCTATGGCTATGATGTTAGGTTTCATCCTCTCTATTATAGCTGGATTAATCCTCATACCATTATTAAAGAAATTTAAATTTGGTCAAAATGTTAGTACTACTATTGGTGAAAGACATCTAGCTAAGAATGGAACACCAACATTAGGTGGTTTAATATTTATCCTGCCAACTATACTTACTTTACTATTATTAAAGTTTAAAGGAAGTATTGATTTATCTTATAATTTAATAATTATCTTAATTGTCTTTGCCAGTTATGGTTTATTAGGATTATTAGATGATTATATAAAGATTAAATTTCATAATAATAAAGGATTAAGTATTAGTTTTAAATTGTTATGTCAAATGGCTATCGCTTTAGCTTTCTTCTATATTTATATTACAAATGGTGGTTCTCCTACTTTAGAAATATCTAGTTTAGGTATAAATATTGATTTACGTTGGTTCTATGGTTTATTTATTTTATTCTTACTTGTCGGCACTTCTAATGCTGTTAATATTACAGATGGCTTAGATGGACTGGCTGGCGGCTTATCAGCTATTGCTTTTTTAGCATATGGAATGCTTGCATGGAATGCAACATGGATGGAAGGAAATCAAGAAGTTGGAATTTTCTGTTTCGTCCTTGTTGGTACTTTATTAGGTTTCTTACTATTTAATACTTATCCTGCAAAAGTATTTATGGGAGATACAGGAAGCCTTGCTTTAGGTGGTGCTCTTGCCGCTACTGCAATATTAACTAAACATGAATTATCACTAGCATTAGTTGGTGGCGTCTTTGCAGTCGAAGCACTATCATCATTAATTCAATTAATATCAATTATATATTTTAAAAAGAAAATATTTTTAATGGCTCCCCTACATCACCATTTTGAACAACTAGGTTGGCCAGAAGCAACTATCGTAAAAGTTTTCTATGTTGTAGGTTTACTTCTAGCAATGGCTGCTATAACATATGGCGTATGGTTATAAAAAATCTTAAGAAAAAAATTCTTAAGATTTTTATTTTATCTTTCTTATTTTAACTACAAAGAATCCTTCATAAATATCAGTAGGTTTCACACATAAAGCACTATCTATTTCTACTGGTAAGATAGGAATATTGCTAAACATAGATATATCTAAAGGAATAAGTTCAATATCTTTATGCATACTTAATATCTCTTTTATTATTTGTTCATTCTCTTCTTTTAAAATACTACAGGTTGAATAAATTAAATCTCCATTTACTTTTAAATGCTTTAACGCTTCATTTATTAAGTCTTTCTGTACAATTACTAATCTATTTACTAACTCTTCACTAAAATCATTAATTGTTTTAATATTTAAAGTTCCAGATCCACTACATGGTGCATCTAATAGTATTTTATCAAACATAAAGTATTCATCTAAGTTTCTTGCATCAACATTTAAAACTGAAATCTTCTTGGCTCCTAAATGTTCAATATTATATTTTAATCTTTCATATCTCTTTTTATTTTTTTCTATCGCCGTAATAAGCACTTCATTATCAGCAAGTGCTGCCATTTCAGTTGTCTTTCCTCCTGGAGCAGCAGTCATATCAAGTATTAACTCACCTGCCTGCGGATTAACAAATAATGGTGGCAATTGTGAAGAAAGACTCTGTAAATATATCTTACCCTCTTTATATATATCCAATCTCCTAATATCTTCCTCACAAGCGTTATCTAAAATTAAAGAAAAATTACTCCATTCCACCTCTCTAAATGAAATATTATTACTATCTAATATCTCTTTTATTTCATCTATACTACTCTTTAAAGTATTAACTCTTAATGTTGTTTTTCTTATACTTCTATAACTATTAGTTATATCAGCAAATAATTCTTTTCCATATTCTCCTATTAATTTATTCTTTAAATATTCTGGTATCATTACTTCAACTCACTTACTATTTTATATATTTCATCCCAATCACTTACTCTAATAATATCATCATCTTTAATATTTTCATTCATCTTAGTTGTAACTAAAATAGTCTTTATACCATGTTTTTTTAATTCTTTACACGTTTCATAACTATCTTCTATAAATATATCTATTTTATTATCTAAACAATATTGTAGCTTATCCTTTGCATTAACAATTAATTTGTCATATATAATACCATATTTATTAAATGTCTTTTTAGTAATATCTTCTACATTACAATCTTTAATATTTGTTAAACGTGCCGTAATAAAATAAATTTCATTCCCCTCATTCTTTAACTTTCTTATTATATCAGGTGAATTAGTAAAAGGCACGCATTCTTCTAATACATTCTTATAATATTTATGAAAGAAAGAAAACTTAGTTTCATCATCCCAGCCATATAATACTTTTAAATAATATCTATCTTTTATCATCCCTAAATTATTATTAGTTCCTTTATGTCCTAAATCTTCTATATCATATTTATCAGCATATTTAATCATCGATTTAACTGTTATTAATGTAGTATCATCTATATCTATTCCTATTCTCATTTATTTTACCTCTTTATCATAATCATCTAAGAATGAATGTCTTTCTGAGTCTTTATGATAACCTAATATACAATTCATATTTACATTATCTAAAGCCTTAAATATATTATGATCTATATCTTTGTTTTTCTCTCTTAATTCATTTATTAAATTCTTCATTTCTTTTCTTTTACTTAAATTTTCATCAATAGATGATTTTTCTGTAAACTTACAAGCACAATTTAAAAAGCTTAAATTATTATAATCTCTCCATGCCATAATATTTTTTTCTTTTACTAAATATAAAGGCCTTATTAATTCTATACCGAGAAAATTATCACTATATAATTTAGGCATCATTGTCTTTACTTCCGCCCCATAAAACATTGATAGAAGTGTTGTCTCTATTACATCATCAAAATGATGACCTAATGCTATCTTATTACATCCTAACTCTTTAGCTTTATTATATAAATGACCTCTTCTCATTCTAGCACACATATAACAAGGATTATCTTCATTTAATTTGCAAGATACTGCAAATATATCAGTATCAAATATTTCTATCGGTATATTAAGTAATAAAGCATTACTCTTTATATATTCTAAGTTTTTTTCATTATATCCCGGATTCATAACTACATAACAAGCTTTAAAAGGAATAACTCCATGACGTTCTAATTCTTGTATACATTTAGCGAGCAAAAAGGAATCCTTACCTCCGCTAATACATACCATTATCTTATCATTTTCATTAATAAGTTTATAATCTTTTATTGCTTTAACAAATTTAGACCATATCTCTTTACGGAATTTCTTTATAATACTTTTTTCTATTTCACGATATCTTTCCATAGAAACACCTCATAATCACTACTAAATTTTATCATAAATATATTAAGTAATCAAAAAAGATACACATAAGTATCTTTTAAATAAACATTTATTTTAAAAATAAAGTACCATTAACATATAAATTATATCCATTTAAATCTATATTACTATTAGTAGCATCCTCATTTATTAAAGAACCTATATAAGTATCTCCAAGTAACTTAATACGTGAATTAATACCTAAAGATATCTTAGTATTTTCATTATTTAAAGCAAA
>DEUO01000111.1:471-2980 GCA_002362595.1 Caryophanales bacterium UBA3260 | reverse complement strand
TGATAAGATTGTTTATTAAAGATTTTAATCATAAGAAGATAGTTGATTATGATAGTGAACAAATGATAAGAGTTTATGCTTCTAAAGAAAATATTGATAAAATGAAAAATAATAGAAAAGATTATTATGATAATAATGATAGACTTTTGGATAGTATGAATAAGTTACAAGATGAAAATGAACGTTTAGAAGTTGATATTAATAGATTTGAAAGTTTATTAGAAGATAATGGATATGTTATAATCAGAGATACTAATAATCGTATTGTAGAGATATATAGAAATAATTTAGACTATTAATAAATGAAGAGATAGATTATATAATTTTATATCTGTCTTTTTATTTTGTGATATAATTCTTATGTAAAGGTAGAGTGGTAAAAATGAAAAAAGGGTATGTAAGACTAGCTAATGAAGATATTCAGATAGACAGTATTGTAGATGGCGAAGGATTAAGAAGCGTTATTTGGTTTCAAGGATGTTCACATAATTGCCCAGGATGTCATAATCCAGAAACACATGATTTTAATGCTGGAGTTGAAGTTGATATTGAGGAATTAAAAGAAAGAATTAGAAATTTAGAATTTCAACAAGGTGTTACTTTTTCTGGTGGGGACCCAATTATGCAGGTAGAAGCTTTGGAAGAACTAGCACGTTGTGTTCATGAATGTGGTATGAATGTATGGTGTTATACTGGTTATACTTTTGAAGAAGTTATGGAAATGGCCAAACATAATGAGCATTATTTAAAAGCATTAGAAAATATAGATGTATTAGTAGATGGTCGCTTTGTTTTAAGTAAAAAAAGTTTTGATGTAGAATTTAGAGGATCATCTAATCAAAGAATTATTGATGTACCTAAAAGTTTAAAAGAAGGCAAAGCAATTATTATTTCTAAATATAAATAAAACTTTATAAAATATAATTATATTATGTTGCTTAAATAAAAAAAGGATTTCTAAAGAAAAGGTCTTAAATTCCTTTTCTTTTTTTTGTTTTAATGTATAATAAGACGTTAAGTGGGTGACTTTTATGGGCAATATAAAAATTAAAAATCTAAAATTCTCCTATGATGAAAAAATAAAAGTATTTAAAGATTTAAATTTTACTTTAAGAAAAGATAAAACTTTAAGTATTATTGGAGCTTCTGGAAGTGGGAAGACAACTTTATTAAAAATATTAAATGGCGAATTAATTTATGATGGAGAAGTTGTAATTAATGGTTTAGATGTTAACGAAACTAATCGTGAATTGTTAAAAAAGAGTTTTGTTGTTGTAAATAGAGATTTGACTTTTATAAATGATACAGTAAAAAAAGAATTAAGATATTCATTAGAAAAATTAAATATTGCCCCTTATCAAATAAAGAAAAAATTAAATGAAATAAATGATTTCTTTGGTATAAATAAAATACTTGATAAAGCTATTAAAGATTTAAATCTTAATGATAGAGTTTTAGTTAAGATACTTTCTTATGCTTTAATAGAACCTACTTATTTAGCTATAGATGACTTATTAATATATTTAAATACTAGAACTAAGATATTATTATTAAATTATTTAAATAGTAAGAATATATTATTAATAAATGTTACATCTAATATGGAAGATGTTTTATATAGCGATTATGTATTATGTTTATATGATGGAATAAGTGCTATTGACGGAAAGACTCTCGATGTTTTAGAACAAGAAAAGATACTTAAGAGATTAGGTTTTTCATTGCCTTTTTATATAGATTTATCTATTCAATTACAGTTATATGGATTGATTAGTAAGAATTATTTAAGTAAGGAAGAGATGGTGAAGAATTTATGGAAATAATATTTAATAAATTATGTTATGTAATGGGTAAGAATACTTCATCAGAAAAGAAATATTTAGAAGATGTATCTTTAAGTATTAAGCAAGGCACTATAGTTGGTATAGTCGGAGATGATTTAACTATTTTAGGTCATTTGTTAATGGGTATTAAGAAACCTACTAAAGGCGAATTAGTAATGGGTGGAATAAGTATTAAAAGAAATAGTCGTATAAGTAATGCTAATGCATTTAAAAAACAAGTTGGTTTTGTTTATAATGATATAATGCAATATACTTGTAAAACTATTAAAGAAGAAATAAAAGAACATATGAAAAACTATGGATATAAAACTAAAAATGTTACTAAACATATTGCAGATTCATTAAAGTTAGTAGGTTTTGATGATACATATTTAGATAGAAATCCAGCTACATTATCATTTACAGAACAGAAAAAGTTACAATTAGCTAGTGTTATAAGTTATAATCCAGAAGTAATAGTATTAGATAATTTTGAAAAAGGCTTAATAAGTAGAGATAGAGAATATTTTAGAAAAATGTTTTTGAAACTAAAAAATAAATTTAATAAAACAATAATTCTTATTAGTAGTGATTTAACTTTTATGTTTGATATAGTTAATGATGTACATGTTATTAGTAATGGCAAATTACAATTAAGTGGTAATAAAAAAATATTTTATAATGAT
>DEUO01000111.1:0-191 GCA_002362595.1 Caryophanales bacterium UBA3260 | reverse complement strand
TTATAATGATGAATTATATAAATATGTAGAGATGCCTTCTATTGTATCATTCACTAAATATGCTAAAGAAAAAGAATATAATATATTAGAATATACTGATTTAAAAGAATTAATAAAGGAATTGTATCGTAATGTTAAATAAAAATGATTATACATATAACGGAATAAAATCTATTATTCATAATATTAAT
>DEUO01000059.1 GCA_002362595.1 Caryophanales bacterium UBA3260 | reverse complement strand
ATGAAATATAAAATAGGTTGATAAGTAAACTTATATTTTTAATAACTCCTGAAGTTTTACTCTTCTCTATATTATTATTTTCTTCACTAGCCATAACATCACCTATATTCTTTAACTTAATTATAAAAAAAATAAGTTTACTTATCAACCTATTTTATATTTCATTCGTAAATTTACAAAAACTATATACTATCTTTCTTACTAATAAATTCATTTAAAATATATCTTATGTTTTCCATTCTATTTTTCGTATCAATATTTTTATAATCAAATCTATCTATTAATACATTAATATAATCATTGTCTTTAATAATATTATATGATTCTTTAAAATTAAAATCATATATAAAAGCTAGTATACATACCCAATAATCTAATGGTGTTATCCTATCATGAATATCGATTACTCTTCCATTCAAAACATCATTATAAACTTTATCACTAACTATAGAATTATTCATTTCTTCTATATTACTAACTTTACCTGGAAATATAGCTTCTATTTTTTCATCTCTTTTTACTCTAAAATTATCTAACTTATCAGCATCTCTTATAATCATAGCATGTAATTTGCATCTTTCATCTAATCCATTCTCTATACATAATCTATTGTGATTTAAAATAGCAGTTTTAATTATTTCATCATATTTATCATCTATAATAAAATCTCTTATCATTTCATCTTCAAATAACATTTTAACTCCATATGAAGCATGATTAAAAGAAGTGCTATTAAACTTATTAAAGAAATTTAATTCTTCAAATCTACCAATATCATGAAGTAATGCAATTAACTCAGCAAGATCCTTATCTTCTTCTGATAAATTAAGATTACTAGCAATACTCTTAGCCATATCAACAACATGATAAGTATGTACTACTTTTAAATTAAATCCTAACTTTTCTTTATCTTCATATCTATCTAAAAACTTTTTAAAAGATCTTCTTGCATAATCTAAATCTATCATATTATTTCTCCTCAATAAAAAGAGTATATCATATAAAATAACAAGAAAAAACCCATAAACAACTAAGTTTATAGGATATAAATATTATAAATTATTAATTTTTCTTTGGGGCAGAATCTTTAAATTCTTTAGTATGTCTATATACTTCTTTTAAACCTATCATAAATTTATCTACAAGTGAAGAATCTAATTCTATACTATCTAATTTTTTCTCAGCTATAAATCTATCAATATGAGAACGTAAAACTTTTCCATATATCATCTTAGGTAATTCTTCTTCCATATCACGAATTATTGCCACATACATTTCAGGATAATTCTCATTGTGTTGTAAGTATTCTTTAATACGCTCTGTCGAACTATCTCTTGGTAAAACAACACAATTATATGGTGCATAACGTTCATAATAAGAATCTTTTTTCCATTTAGCTCCTGTTATAGTATCAAAAACAAAATCATCTTTTTCTACCCATGAGTGACCCTTATCATCTCCAGAAATAGATGGTAATTCCCCTTCAACCCTATTTGAGTCTTCCATAAAGTATGCCAATATATCAGAGTTCAAATGGCAATAAGTATCCGTCTTTCTTAAATCAAGTAAAAAAAAGCTTAATGGTACTCCACATATTCTTATGTTAAACATTTTTTCAATTAAATCCATGTCATAAGCAAAATAATCTACACCATATTGAAATTTTTTCATAATATCCCCCATTAATGACTTAGTATTATAGCACATATCAATTAATTAACAAAACTTAGCTATTATTAAAGCAAAAGAAAACCTCATAAACACTAAGTCTATGAGGAATAAACTGTAAATCTTTACTATCTCTTTGAGAATTGTGGAGCACGACGTGCTTTTTTAAGTCCTGGTTTTTTACGTTCTTTACTTCTTGGATCTCTTGTAACTAATCCGTTAGCTTTAAGAACTCTTCTATAAGCATCTTCTCTTGATTGATCAGCATCTGCATCAAATGCTAATAATGCACGAGTTATACCTAATCTAATAGCACCAGTTTGACCAGAGAAACCTCCGCCTTTAACTGTAACATCAATATCGAACTTATCTTCATTACCAGTTGCAACTAATGGTTGTTTTAAATCCATTACTAATACTGCAAAAGGCATATATTCATTAACGTCTTGTCCATTAACTGTTATTTTACCTTTACCAGCAGTCATTCTAACTTGAGCAACAGAACGTTTTCTACGTCCAGTAGCTGTCCACATTTGTTTATTAGCCATATCTTAAAACCTCCTAGTTAACTTTCATTTCGATTGGTTTTTGAGCTTGTTGATTATGTTCAGGTCCAGCATAAACGAATAATTTCTTACCCATTGCTCTTCCTAAACGTCCTTTTGGTAACATACCTTTAACAGCTCTTTCAATCATTTCTTCTGGATATTGTTCAATCATTGTTTTAGCATTTCTTTCTCTTAATCCTCCTGGATATCCACTATGGTTATAATATTTCTTATCCATTAGTTTATTTCCAGTTAAATTAACCTTTGCAGCATTAACTACAATTACATAGTCTCCACAATCAATGTGAGGAGTATAAGTAGCTTTATGTTTACCTTTTAAAACTACAGCAACCTTAGAAGCTAATCTACCTAAAGTAACGCCCTCAGCATCAATTTCATACCATTTACGTTCTACAGTTTCTTTTTTCTCCATAAATGTATTCATATCAATTTCCTTCCACTGTTCTCTTCTGCTTCGCTTTCCCAAGGCTAACAAATTCAAACAAATAAAATGTACCAGTTAACATTATAGGAGAAAGTCCCTTAAAAGTCAAACAAAATCGTTACTTTAAGCCAACTTTTTCCTTTATTTATCCTAATTATTACATATTTATGTCAACTTATCTCCTTTTTTGCCATATTTTCCTTACTATACCTAATGACAACGTCGATAAAGTAAAGCCTATAACAGGAACTAAACTACTTAAGAAAATATTATCATACTTACTTATAATATAAGAATATATAAGAACTACTATATAAGTAAGAATACATATACATATTCTTCTAGTCCAACTAGTCTCCCATGCTTTATCCATTTCTACTCTTTTATTTCTATCCTCTATTTTTGCTATCCTACTATCTAATTCCTTCATAATTCACCTCAATACTCAATATCATCTAAATATAAACCACCAGCTGGTGCAGTATACCCAATTATATCTTCTTTACTATTCAGCATTTCTTCTACTTTATCAATCTTCTCTTTACCTCTACCAACCTCAATCATCATACCTACTAAATTTCTAACCATATATCTATAAAAACTTTTGCCCTCAAAAACAATATTTAATATATTATCTTTCATAACAAAATCAATACTATAAATAATAGCAGTACTATCATCTCTTTCACCAGAAACAAAATTATGAAAATCATGAACCCCTAAATATAAATCTGCTACTTTCTTCATTAAATCAACATCTAACTTATAAATAGGATAATATACATAATCAGCTAATACTGGATTAAAGTCTCCCATATTAATCTTATATATATATCTTTTCTTTAATACACTAAATCTCGCATGTACATCACTATCTACTTCTTTTACTTCTTTTATATCAATATAAGGCCTAACTATAGCATTTAACGCCTTTCTAATTCCTTCCTTACTAATATTTATATCCAACTTAAAAGAAACATACTGACCATTAGCATGTACTCCCCTATCAGTTCTTCCAGCTCCCTTTATAATAACTTCACTATTATTAATTTTACTTAACGCATCTTCTAAAACTTTTTGAACACTTATCTCTTCATTTAATCTCTGAAAACCATAAAACTTGCTTCCGTCATAAGCGACTTTTACTAAATAATGCACACTACCTCACCTCAACAACATAATATATTATCAATACTAAAAATAATAAAACATAAATATAATCATATATAGATAATTTACTCTTATACCTATATATCTTTATCTTTGACTTATCATACATTCTATAATACATATTTTTCTTTCTATTCTTTATCTTATCACACACATCACAAAAAAATAATTTAATATTTTTAAATAATATCAATGGCAAAGATCAAGAGGAACTGATTGTAAATGAAGGATCTACATATTCTTTTAATAAACATGGTACACATACAATTGAAGTATTAGAACTAACAGATGATTATATTACAATATCTATAAACGGACTAGCTCCTAGAAAAAAAACAGGTGGATTTAGTTTAATAGATAATTATGATAAAATAACAATAAAAAGAAACACGGGTATATGTTTAAATGTGCAAGCTACCGATTTACTTGATGGAGCTGTTTATTTCTTCTATGTTAATCCTTAAAAGTAAGAGACAATAAACTTTCTCAAATAAAAAATCAACCAGTAAAATGGTTGATTTTCATATCTATATAATCTATAAAGTTCGAACAGATACATTGCTGGAGCTTACAGGGGGAATCGCCAAGCCGCGTCGGGAAAAATATTCACTGAATATTTTTCTAATCCTCCTTTTCGATTCCATTATATATAGTTGGAGCTTACAGGGGGAATCGAACCCCCGACCTACAGGTTACGAATCTGTTGCTCTACCAACTGAGCTATGCAAGCATACATGTATTATACATATTAAAAATTTAAAAATCAAGGAATTTTAAAATTATAATTAAATATCAATCAACTTTACATAAAGCTTGACTTGTGTTATAATATAAAAGTAAAGATTTATGAAACTAAAAAATAAGTGTTTTTTGGAGGGCGAGTATGCATAAAGCTGAATATGAAAGCATGTGGGTAGAATTTGATGTATATGCAGATTTTAGAGAAATTAATCGGAAATTAAAAACTTCATATAGTAGAGAAATTAAGGTTATAAAATCTGCACCAATTTTTTTTGGTCCAGAAGACGATCAATCCATTGATTGCGATTACCTTGAATATGATTTAAGGCTTTGTCTAATGAGATTGGAAGATCGGATAGCAAAGCGCATCAGATATTATGTCTTTCTAAATAACGGCTTAAAAAGATATAATGATTTTATAAATCAGTTGAATGCGTTTGATTATGTGCTGTATGACATTTCATATCCAATTTTTGAAGAATTTGATACTGAAAAAGAGGCTACTCAATTTTACGAAAAAGTAGAGGCCTTACTTCATGAAATAAGGATGACGGAATCGATATGCAAAAGATTCAATAGCAGAATTTATCAATATTCTCACAAGTATATTTCTTCTGAAATAACAGGAACTACTTTTGAAAAAACAATATATTCATTTAACAAATCCCAAAAACTTCTTATTTTTCTTCAAAAGATTGATGACAATTGGGGAGACTATGCTATTCTTGTAAATAGAAAAATGGTAATTCAATTTGACAATATTAAAGATAGGGACGCGTGCTGGGAATATATTACAAGTTTTTACGAAAAGTTTGAAGAAAAAAACGTTCGTGGAATATCTACTCAACTGTTTCTAGCTGATTTCATTTCAGAACTTGTAGCAAATGCAGATACTGTATCAAAATTTGAAAAGACAGAAGGTAAAGCCAGCTTGCTGCAATGTGAATTTAATGGATATAATATCAGATTTAGGTTAACATCCAGAAATGGGCGTTACTGGAGTAACAGTTTTGAATTTGAAATTTGGAAATTTGATGACTTAAAGATGGTCTTTAACCAAGAAAGATTTAGAATCGAGTATTTAAAAGACCTGTTACAGGAACAGTTTCCGGATGAAGAATTTATGCAGAAATATTTTAATTGTTAATTAAAGCAGGAGCCATGTTGCAGTAATTTTGCAACATGGTTTTTTGCTTTTATAAATAATAAGTTGTTTTATTATTGAAATTTAAATATTATAAATATATAA
>DEUO01000086.1:20691-21689 GCA_002362595.1 Caryophanales bacterium UBA3260 | reverse complement strand
TATAAAAATATTTTAAATATAAGTATATAATAAAAGTTAATTAAAAAAATTATACTTTATATAACTATATAGTCTGATAGAGTAGTTATAATAATTAATATGTAATAAATTTAAAAGATAAAGGCTTAATGAAGCCTTTATTTTATTTTTGATTATACTGTCTACTACTTTTCATTTTTTTAACAATTTCTATATCTCTATTAGAATTTATAAATAATTGACATGGTTCTATATTTAGGGATTTTGCAATACTTTCTATTTTAGGAATAGTTGGACAATGCAATCCTCTTTCGACATCTGTAATGTATCTTGGACTAAGTTTACTTAATTCTGCAAGTTTTTCTTGTGAGTAATTATTTACATATCTGTAGTATTTTATATTAAAAATAAGTAAATCTTTAAGGTTATTAAATTTTATTTTCATAATATATACTCCTTTTATAGGTATAATATGATTTACTGTAAAATATTTATACAAACTATTTACTGCAAGTATATTGCATTTAAAGTAGAAGATTCTGATAATGTTTTAAAAGGAAAATTAGCTTCTGGTATAAAAGCAATATCAAATATAGAAATAGATTTGACAGATACAAATATTCCGGTAGATATATGTGTAGAAATAGATGATAGTAATTTAAGTAGTTCTTTTAAATTAACAACAACTTTAGATGGAAAAATTTATAATCTTGGAACTACAGAAAAAATAAAAATAGAAAAGGAAAAAGGTTTTAAACATAACAAATCAAATGACAAAAAGATTCTAAGATTAGAACTTGAATGGATTGATAATATTGAAAAAAATGAAATTGATACTATTTTGGGTGCGAATGCTGGAAGTTTAATTATTCCAGTTAAAATAACTGTAAAACAACATATTTAAAAACATAGTATTATATATTAAATCAATTTTATACTGTTTTTTTATATGCAGTATGAAAGGACAAGTAAATTAAGATATTTATAAATGAATTAATTGATAATATCATTGTTAATGA
>DEUO01000086.1:0-20434 GCA_002362595.1 Caryophanales bacterium UBA3260 | reverse complement strand
TTGATAATATCATTGTTAATGATGATAAATATTTTGATTTAAGAAACTTTATAAACGAGTATAAAAGTGATATAATATAAGGGACTTTTTACTTGAAATAAAATAGTAAATTATAGAAAAAAAAGAGGTGTTTTTTATGAAAAAATTCAATAAAAATAGTAGTACAGAAAATTTTTCTATGCCTTCGATTAATTGGGTAGTGGGGATTTTAGAAAAAATATTCGTGAGCTCTTAATAAATAAAAGGGATTTTTATAAAAAAATATCACACATTTTATAAAAAGGAGAATAAAATTATGCTAGAAAAGGATTTTAAAGACACAATTATAAATATTAAAAATGAAATTATTAGTACACAAACGGGGATATTAAGTGATGCTAATATTAGGCTTATTAATTTATATTTTAAATTGGGTAAAATTATAACTGATAATTCAAAATGGGGAGATAAATTTATAGAAACACTTGAAAAAGAATTAAGATTAGATTTTCCAAATATAAAAGGGTTTTCAGCCAGAAACTTAAGAAGAATGAAAAAATTTTATCTCGAGTATAAGGAAGAAGAAATTTTGCCACCAGCAGTGGCAAAATTACCTTGGACACACAATATTATCCTTATAGAAAAAATCAAAGATAAAAACATAAGATTCTGGTATGCTAATGAAGCAGCTAACGGCAACTGGTCTAAAGTGGTTTTAGATCATCAAATAGATATGAATTTATATGAAACAAAAGCATTGTCTGATAAAAACAATAATTTTAAAAATACATTGGTTACGCCACAGAGTGATTTAGCAAATGATTTACAAAAAGATCCTTATATTTTTAATTTGCCACTTTTAAAAGAAAAATATGTTGAGAGTGAACTTGAAGAATCTATGGTTGAAAGGATCAGAGATGTATTACTAGAACTTGGTAATGGCTTTAGTTTTATTGGTAATCAATATAAAGTAATAGTTGGAAATAATGATTATTTTATTGATATGTTATTTTATCATTTAAAACTTCATTGTTATATTGCTGTTGAATTAAAAACAGTACCTTTTAAGCCAGAATTTATAGGACAACTCAATTTTTATTTAAATGTTTTAGATGAACAAGTTAAAGATGTACAGGATGAGCCATCTATTGGATTGCTATTGTGTAGAAGTAAAGAAAAATTAACTGTTGAATATTCTTTAAAAGGTGTTGATAAACCAATCGGTGTATCATCTTATGAAGTTGAAAAATATATTCCTAAAGATATATTAGAGAAATTACCCACAGAAGAAGATATTAATCTCCACATAGATTTAGAAGAAGGTGATGTAAATGAGTAATGATAATAGACAAAATCAGGCAAATATTAATTGGTATCCTGGTCATATGGCTAAAACGAAGAGATTAATTAAAGAGAAATATAACTTAATAGATGTTGTTTATGAAGTAATAGATGCGCGTATACCAGTATCTTCAAAGATAAAAGATATAGATGAATTATTAAAAGATAAACCTAGAATATTAATTATGACTAAGAAAGATTTATGTGATGAAGTAATTACAAGAAGATGGATGAAATATTATCAAGATATGGGTTATAAAGTTATTTTAGTAGATTTATCAAGCAATAATTCAGTTAAAGAAATAATTGATTTAACTCATGAAATAACTAAAGAAATACAGGATAAGCGTGAAAGTAAGGGCCTTGCTAAAAAAGAAATAAGAGCATTAGTTATTGGAATACCTAATGTTGGTAAGAGTACACTAATTAATAGAATGGCAGGTAAAAAAGTTGCAGTTACTGGTAATAATCCTGGTGTTACTAAAAGTCTTAATTGGTTAAAAACAAATAGTGATATATTACTTTTAGATAGTCCTGGAATATTGTGGCCAAAGTTAGATAATCAAGAATATGCATTAAATTTAGCATCTTTTTCTGCTATTCCACAAGAAATATTACCTGTTGATAAAGTAGCTATTCATATTTTAAATAAATTATATAATTATTATCCAGAAATTTTAAAAAATAGATATAATTTAGAAGAGTTTTCTAATGATGATTTAATTAGTGCATATGAAACGATAGGAAGAAGAATGGGGGCAGTTATTTCTGGTGGAGAAGTTGATTATGAAAGAGTAAGTCGTATTATATTAGAAGATATTAAGGGTGAAAAGGTAAAAAATATTACGTTTGATAGGATTGATAATGATGGTAAGTAATGAATTAATAGATTTGTTTTATAGTTATCTTCAGGTTGGGAAATTAACTCCTGGTGAGCAGAAAGATTTTTTAAAAGGTATTACTGTTTATTTACAACATAATCGTAGTGATGATATGAAAGGTAGAACTTTAGAATTTTTAGAGGAGAAGTTATCTAAGTTTGTTAATATTGCTTTTGCTATTGGTTTAACATATGAAGAAATGGCTAAAATAATAGGTAATTTTCCTAATTTATTAAATACAATAGATGATTTTTATACTAAGTATTTAGTTTTAGGTGTTATAGAAGATGAAGGTAATACTATTAGGAAGGGTAAGTTATTAAGTAAAACACGTGATTATATGGTTGGGTTACAACAAGTATATGCAAGATATAAGTTAATTTGTGAATCTGGATATAATAATTTTACTTGGAATTCTTTAGTTCATGCTTCTAGGAATGAATTTGCGAAGATATTTGTAGAAAATGAATATAGTAAACCCTATCAGTTATTTGGAGATGTTCTAGAAGTTGCTAATTGGTTAGAAAAAGTATCATTAGATGAGTTAGATATAGAATCTTTTAAAAGTTTAGATGTTAATAAGGAGATAGTCTTGAGGTATGAAAAAAGAAAAAAAGGACTTAGTTAATAAGAAAAGTTTAAATAATAAAAAAATGGGGAAGACTAGTGATGATAGAGATTTATTAAAGTATGAAAAAGAGCTTTATGATCAAGGTATTACTCTTATTGCTGGGGTTGATGAGGCTGGTCGTGGACCTTTAGTTGGACCAGTTGTAGCAGGTTGTGTAATTTTACCAGTAAATTATGATTTACCCGGACTTGACGATAGTAAAAAACTTTCAGAAAAGAAAAGAGAGCAATTATATGATATAATAATGAAGGAAGCTATTAGTGTAGGGGTTGGAATAGTTGATGCAAAGACAATTGATGAAATAAATATTTTAGAAGCATCACGTTTAGCAATGAAATTAGCTATAGAAAATATGCCAGTAAAACCAGAATATGTTTTAAGTGATGCTATGAAACTTGATAATATTACTATTCCTTATAAAGACATTATTCATGGAGATGCTTTATCTTTGTCAATAGCTGCAGGAAGTGTTATTGCTAAAGTTACAAGAGATAGAATGATGATTGAATACGATCGTCTTCATCCAGAATATGGATTTGCTAAACACAAAGGTTATCCAACTAAAGCTCATTTACAAAATATGGAAAAATATGGAGTTTTAGATGAATATAGGTTTACTTATAAGCCTGTTAGTGATTTAATTAAGAAGATGAATGGTAGTGATTAGACAATGATTAAGTTATTCTATAATGATACATTTAAAAATTATTTTTTATTAATGTTAACTTTATTTATAGAAGAAGTAATATTTAGATTGTGTGTTGGCTTAGGAATTATTGATTTTTCTGTACTAAGAATTCTAGTAGGAATAAATTTATTTAGTTTAGTATTAGCAGCAGCTTTTTCATTTTTTGGTCGACTTGCTTCAAATATTTTGACTTTCATTGTTGGTTTTTTATGTTCAATATATTATTTTTTACAGATAGGATTTTTTAAGATATTAGGGGCTTTTCCTTCTATTTCAATGTTATCTCAGTTAGAATCAACGAAAGATTTTATTGTTCAATATATTCATTCTTTTAGTTTTTTAGATGCCCTTATTTTTGTTCCTCTTTTAATACTAGGAATTTTTTATATTACTTGTGATTATAGAATAAAAGTATTAGAGAAAAATGATGAGATAGATTTTGCTGATAAGTTTGATAGTGAAGAGCGAAAAAAGTTAAATGAAGCTGCACTTGCAAGAAAGAAAAGAAAAGCATGGTGGAATAGTAAAGCTAATGCATTAGTTATTTCTTGTGGATTTGCAGGACTTTATTACTTTTTATTGATAAGCCCTAATATGACTGCTAATTATCAGTTAGAATCAAATATGGAATTATTTACTAATCCTAATAATTCTTATTTAGCTATAAATAAATTTGGGGTTTTAGGATATGCTTTTAATGATATAAAAGCTATGGTGTTAAATGATAATAGTATAGAGTCAGAATATAACAATAAGTATACTATCCAGGAACAAATAGAAAGTGATTATAAAAGACGTCTTGATGATACGATGTGGAAGAGATTGATTAATAATGGTGGAAGTAAGAGTTATACTACTTTAAATAATTATTTTATTAGTCAAGAAATAACTGATAAGAATGATTTTACAGGTTTTTTTAAAGATAAGAATTTAATAATTATATCTATGGCTGCTATAAATAATATGGCAATTAATGAAGAGTATTTTCCAAATATATATAAATTGTATACAGAAGGTTGGTCTTGGGATAATTCTTATAGTTTACGTTCTTCTTGTTCGGGAATAGATAATGAATTAAGTGCTATTACTAGTTTGTATCCAATATCTAATGATTGTACAGCTAATAAGTATGTTAGAAACGTCTATCCAGAATCTTTATTTAAACTATTTAAAAAGAATGAATATGTAGTTAATAGTTTTCATAATTATTCCGAACATTTCTTTAATAGGCCTGTTATTAGTCCTAATTTAGGTAGTGATAAGTATTATGGAGTACAAGCTTTAAGTATTCCTTATAATAGTAAATATAGTGAATGGCCTAGTGATAAGGAATTAATGGAAAAATATTTAAGAATAATAAGTACTCAGAATAAATTTGTATCATTTTTAACCACTTCGGCAACTAATTTACCTTATGATGTTAGTAGTGAATATGGAGATAAGAACTTAGAGTTATTTGCGGATTTACCATATGATATATCAATAAGAAGATATTTATCTAAGATAAAAGAATTAGATGATGCTATTGGGGTATTATTAAAAGGATTAGAAACACAAGATAAGTTAAATGATACTGTTATTGTTCTATATTCGTCACATACTCCATATACTTTAGATAGTAAAAGTGTTAGTAAATATTTAGATGAAGATGTAAGTTTAGAAAAAAATATAGATAAAAGTCCTTTTATAATATATAATACTGGAATGCAGGGACAAAAATTTAAAGAAAATATATCAACTATTAATATTGTTCCTACAATTGCTAATTTATTTGATTTAGATTATGATCCAAGGTTATATATGGGCAAAGATGTATTATCACCAAGTTATGATAATAGAGTAATATTTGTTGATGGTTCATGGAAAGATAATAAAGCTTATTATGATGGGGTTAAAAGTACAATTAATTTCTATGATGTTAATAGAAAATATAATGACGGAGAAATAAAAGATATAAATAAAGTAGTAAAAGAGCGTTTATCTATGTCTAGATTAGCTATTAAATCAAATTATTTTAATGTTTTAGAAGCTAATAGAGAAGAAATGAGAATAAAAGATATAGAGGACCAAAAGAAAGCAAATGAAGAGTAATATACATTGGAAGGAGCAGCAATATGAAAAAATTGGTTATAGTGGAATCTCCAAGTAAAAGTAAAACTATTGAAAAGTATTTAGGCAATGACTTTAAAGTTGTTGCTAGTATGGGACATATTAGAGATTTAGCTACGACTGGTAAATTCGGATTAGGTGTAGATGTAGATAATGATTTTTTACCATCTTATATACCTATGAAAGGCAAAAAGAAAGTAATTACAGATTTAAAAAAATTAACTAAAGAAGCTGAACAAGTTTATCTAGCTACTGACCCTGACCGTGAGGGAGAAGCAATTAGTTGGCACTTAAAGGAAGCTTTAGGAATTAAGAAAAATTATGAAAGAGTTACATTTAACGAAATAACTAAAGATGTAATTTTGAGTGCTTTTGAAAATCCAAGAGATATTGATATGGATTTGGTTAAGAGTCAAGAAACTAGAAGAATATTAGATCGTATTATTGGTTTTAGACTATCTAAATTAATGCAATCTAAGACGGGTGGAAAGAGTGCTGGACGTGTACAGAGTGTTGCGTTAAAGTTAATTGTTGATCGTGAAAGAGAAATAGAAGCTTTTATACCAGAAGAATATTGGAGTATTACAGCTTTATTTGGTGAAATGAAAGCTGAATTAGAAAAATATAAGAATAAAAAGATAGAATTACATAATGAAGAAGAAACTGATAAAGTTATTAATTCTTTAGGTAAAGAATATCATATAACAGATATAGAATGTAAAGAGAAGAATAAAAAAGGAGTAATGCCTTTTAAGACTAGTACTTTACAACAAACAGCAGTTAATCGTCTTAATTTTCCTAGTAGTAAGACGATGCGTATTGCACAAAAACTTTATGAAGGTATTGATATAGGTAGTGAAACTGTTGGTCTTATTACTTATATGAGAACAGATAGTGAAAGATTGTCACCAGTATTTGTTAATGAAGCTTTTAAATATATTAAAGAAACTTATGGAGATAAGTATGTTGGTGCTGTAAAGCAACAAAAGAAAAATGAAAATATGCAAGATGCACATGAAGGTATTCGTGTGACTAGCGCTTATCGTACTCCAGAGTCTTTGAAAAAGTATTTAAGTGCAGATGAATATAAATTATATAGTTTAATTTATGCTAGAAGTTTGGCTTGTTTAATGGCTGATGCTAAAGTTAAAGCAACAGCAGTAACATTACTTAATAATGATTATCTTTTTAAAGCAACTGGTAGTGTTTTAATTTTTGATGGATATTTAAAAGTATATGGTATGTATGAATCTTCTGAAGATGTTATATTACCAGATTTAACTGGTATTACAGTATTAGAAGCTGATGAAGTACTTAAAGAACAACATTTTACAAAACCAGCTCCAAGATATACAGAAAGTTCACTTATCAAGGAATTAGAAAAGTTAGGAATAGGTAGACCCTCAACTTATGCAACAATAATGGAAACTATTAAAGCTAGAGATTATGTTATTGTAGAAGATAAAAAGTTTGTTCCTACTAAGATTGGAATCGAAACAACAGATAAGTTACAAGAAGGTTTTAGTGATATTATAAATGTTGAGTATACTGCTAATATGGAAAATGATTTAGATGAAATAGCAGAAGCAAAAATCAATAATGTTAAAGTATTAAGAGATTTTTATGATAAATTTGAACCACTTGTTGAAGATGCATTTAAAACGATGGAGAAAAAGGAAGCAGAACAAACGGGAGAATCTTGCCCAGAATGTGGTAATCCACTTGTTATTAGAACTGGTAGATATGGGGAATTTGTTGCTTGTTCAAATTATCCTGAATGTAAATATATAAAAAAGGAAGAAGTTCCAGTTATAGATATATGTAATTGTCCTAATTGTAATGGAAAGATTGTTGAAAAGAAAAGCCGTAAAGGTAAAATATTTTATGGATGTAATAATTATCCTAAATGTAAGACAGCTTATTGGTATAAACCAATTGATAAAATGTGTCCAGAATGTGGTAGTATGTTACTAGATAAAGGTAAAAAGATTATATGTAGTAACGATGAATGTAAATATGAAGACGATTAATTCGTCTTTTTATTGTATTTAAAAATTTTGTAGGATATACTTAGGGTGTAAAGTAGTGTGATAGTGTGAGAAAAGATATTATAATAATATTAGTTTTAGTATTTGTGGTTATTGGTTTGAGTGGAGGCATTTTCTTCGCCGTAAAAACAGATTTTTTTAGTGGAAGAGATAGTAATACTATAGATAAAAGAGATAATAATACAGAGGAAGAAAATAAAAAAGAAGATGTTGTAGATTCTCCTAAAGAAGAGAATAAAAAAGAAGAAAATGTAGAGAAGCCTGAAGAAGTGAAGCCTGAAGAAGTGAAGGCAGAAGATAAAAATAGTGAAGCTAATGATAAACCAAGTAATGATAAAAATCCAAGTAGCGATAAAAATAATAATAAACCAAGTAGTACTGGTGGTAATGATACTAAAAATGAGAATACTCCAGTAACGCCACCTAAGGAAGATAAACCAGTAACACCACCTAAGGAAGATGAACCAGTAGTACAACCACTTCCAGATAAACCAGTTATTGTAGATCCAACTATACCTAAAGAGAATGATACGATGACATCTTTAGTTTGTTCTATTGATTTACCTAATGAAGATGATATACCTACTAAACAGATTGTTACAATGTCTTTTTATGATTCTACTAAGTTACCTTGGTCAATTATTATGACATCTTATATGGATTTGTCTAGTTTTAATTTTACTGATAGTGAAATTAAAGAATTCAAAAAAGAGATAGAAGGTAGTATAGAAAGTATACCAGGATTTAAATTTGAAACATGGCAGACTGGTGATATAATAGAATTATCTTATTCTAGTACTGCTCCAGAACTAAGAAAGTATTATCCTGACGAATATAAGATTGGTGGAGAAATGTCTTATGATGTAACTAAAAGAGATTTTATAGAACAAGGATATACATGTAAGTAATTATAAATTTAAAAAAACTAGCATTTAAGCTAGTTTTGTTTTGGTGGTAAGTATTTTAATGCTTTACTATTAAATTTAAATTGAGATAAGAAACTATTATAGAATTCTTCAGAAGTTGTACTCATTCCATACATAAATACTTTTTGTTTACAAGATGTATCATTAAATGGCGGAGCTTCAAAATTAGGAGTAAAGAAGTATTCAACACCTGTTTTACTAAAGGCATTTTCATCACCTATATTAATTGTTTTCTTGATAGCTTCTCTTTGATCATTAATGTATGTTTCAGAAATAGTTGATAAACTTGTTAAAGAATCTAGTCTAGCAGAAGTTTCTGATGAGTATTCTCTAATATATAGTATTTCATTATCTTTATATACTTCTATTTTTTGTTTACGAAGTGTACTTGATGGTTCTTCTGTACCAGACATAATATAATGAGTTGTTTCATCTTGTCTTACTACAGTAATAGGGCCATCATATTTTATAGCTCTTGTTTCATGATGATGATTATTCCAATAAGTTAGATATATTATTATATCATTATCTGTTATTTCAAGAGAAAAAGAATCTTGATTATCTTTATTATAAGCATAGAAACTATTACCATTTATTGTGATGTTAAAATCTGTTATATTTTGTTTTGCATAACGCAGTTTACCGATAATACAATCTAGTTGTTCACTATTATGTAAAGTATTTTTTAGTTGTTCTATAAGAGAGTCGATGTATTCAATATATTTATTATTATTTTTACTTTTAAACATATATATTCTCCTTTTGACTGCTATAATAACATATTTAGAAATAAAAAACAAACTTTTATTTATTTGTAGTTAAATGTTTTATATTATGTTATAATTTCTTGTAGTTAGGTGATTTTATGAAACAGGAAAATATTAGAAATTTTTCTATAATTGCACATATAGATCATGGTAAAAGTACTTTAGCAGATAGAATATTAGAAATTACTGGTGGAGTAGATAAACATGATATGAAAGCACAAATGCTTGATAGTATGGATTTGGAAAGGGAAAGAGGAATTACTATTAAGTTAAATGCTGTTCAGTTATCATATAAATATAATGGTGAAGATTATACTTTGCATTTAATAGATACCCCAGGTCATGTAGACTTTAGTTATGAAGTATCAAGAAGTTTGGCTGCTTGTGAAGGAGCGGTTTTGGTTGTTGATGCGGCGCAGGGAATTGAAGCACAGACATTAGCTAATCTTTATTTAGCAATGGAAGATGATTTAGTTATTATTCCAGTTATAAATAAAATAGATTTACCTAATGCAGATATTCCTAAGGTATTAAAAGAGTTAAAGGATGTTTTAGGTTTTAATGAAGATGAAGTAATACTATGTAGTGGTAAGACAGGCGAAGGGGTTGAAGATTTAATTAAAGCGATTGTAACAAGAATTCCAGCTCCGAAGATTAATAATGATGCTGCTACAAGAGCGTTAATATTCGATAGTCATTTTGATCCATATCGTGGGGTTATTGCTTTAGTTAGAGTATTTGACGGTAAAATAACAAGCAAAGATTCAATAAAGATGTTAGCTACTAAAGATGAATACGATGTTGTTGAATTAGGAGTTAATCATCCAAAGGAAGAAATAAAGAATGAATTAGTATCTGGAGAAGTAGGATGGATAAGTGGTTCAATTAAAGATATTAGAAGTGTTAGAGTAGGAGATACTTTGACTACTTTAAATAATGAAGCTATTACTCAATTGCCTGGATATCAACCAATGAAACCTATGGTATATAGTGGAATATTTCCAATTGAACCTAATAAGTTTCCAGCTTTGCGTGAAGCATTAGAGAAATTACAATTAAATGATGCTTCTTTGGTTTTTGAACCTGAAACGAGCGAAGCATTAGGCTTTGGCTTTAGAACTGGTTTTTTAGGTCTTTTGCATATGGATATTATTATGACAAGATTAGAAAGAGAATTTTCTTTAGATGTAATAGCTACTTCTCCTTCTGTTATTTATAATGTAGAATTAACTAATGGAGATGTAATTGAGATAGATAGTCCTACTAAGTTACCAGAAAGAGCTAAAATAAAAGAGATAAGGGAACCTTATATTAGAACTAATATATTTGTACCTAGTGAATTTATTGGACCAATAATGGAGTTATGTCAGGATAAAAGAGGAGATTATATAGGTATGGATTATATTGATCCTACTAGGGTTAATATTCACTATGAAATACCTCTTGCTGAGATTGTTTATGATTTTTTTGATAAGTTAAAAAGTACAACTAAAGGGTATGCATCTTTTGATTATGAATTATGTGGATATAAGGCTTCTGATCTTGTAAAGATGGATATATTAATTAATGGAGAAGTTGTTGATGCTTTAAGTGTTATTGTTCATAAAGATGCAGCATATAATAGGGGAAAGAAAATTGTAGAGAATTTAAAAAATATTATTCCTCATCAGTTATTTTTAGTACCATTACAAGCAAGTATTGGAAGTAAAGTTATTGCACGTGAAAATATAAGTGCAATGAGAAAGAATGTACTCGCTAAATGTTATGGTGGAGATATTTCTCGTAAAAAGAAATTATTAGAGAAACAAAAAGAAGGTAAAAAAAGAATGAAAATGGTTGGACGTGTTGAAGTTCCACAAGAAGCTTTTTTATCTGTTTTAAAAGCTGATAAATAATTATTTTTGGAGGGGAATATGGGAGAAATAAATAAAGAGCAAAGTTATATTGATGATTTTATTAATTGGTTTAGTAATGATGCTATTAAATATAGTACAACAGATATTGGACAATTTTTTCCTATTGTTGATATGGCTAAGTTAATTAATAAAATAGAAGTATGGTATGAATTTAAATATAATGAAGATGTTTTAAGTGGAGTAAGAAAAAGTAATGAAGAAGTTTTTTCAATAGATGAGTTATTACTATCTTTACCATGGTATGAAAGATTTTATTTATTAAAGACTAGATATGTTAATATGGTTAAATCTTCAAGTAAGGGAACTATTTTCAATATTAATTTAGATGAAGATGGTAATATTGTATCAAGTGAAAATGGTAAATATATTATAGATGAATTAATAGGAATGAATATTAGAGATGCTATTTTATTTATTGAAAGTAATGGAATAGATATAGATACTAGGTTTATGGATAAAGCTTTAGATAATTATGATATTCAATTAGAAATTAAGAATAGATTATTTAATTCGATAGTATATAGTATTATTTTAAGAGATTCTAAGTATGGACTTAGAAGAGCTTTTATGATGGTTAAAGATTTTGGGTTAGATGCAGGTACTCTTTTAGATTATGCTAGAAAAAACAATGATTTAAGTTTAGTAAAAGAAATAGAAGAATATATGGAAAGTTTAGAAAATACTGGTAGTGTTTTAGCTAAAGTGTAAGGTATAAAAGCTCTGGTTGAGCTTTTTTTCTTGTTAATTTATATATACAGGTGTAAAATAAAGCTTGTCTAGGGGGATTTGTAATGATTGATTTAACTACAAATGCAAAAGATAAAGATAGTTTTATAACTAAGGTGTTTATGGATGATGAAAGTCCTTTTTATCATGTTATATATGCTAGTGGTCGTGAAGAAGTTAGAGATTTTTCTGTCCATAATTTAAATGCAACTTTTTTAATGATGGAAAGACAATTTCTAGAATATAAAGATGAATATTTGGATAAAATAGAACAATATAGATTGAAATTAAATATAGCGAAGTTAAAGGAATGTTTTTTAGCTATTGTCGGAATTTTTTTAACAACAGCGATGCCATTTCCGGGAGTTTTAAAAGCACTAATAGATTTGATTATAATTATTTGTTCTTTGTATTATCAGAAGAATAAAAGTAAAGCTTTAGGGGTTTGTAATTCATCAGAGAATGTTATTGCGGTTGCTTCTGAATATTTGAAAAGTAAGAGTAATTTTATAACAAAAGTTTATGATCCTAAAACTAAATCAGAAGAAGATTGGTACTTAGTTACTCTATCAGAAATAGAAGAATTTGCATCACCGAAGCAACTTAGTTTAATTGGCAATGGATTAAATAGTTCTATAAAGGAAGAAGAGGCGCAAAGAACTAATAAGGTACTTAAAAAAATATATGGGAGAGCAGGTGAATAATAATGCTAGATATGACAGAATATGTTGAAGAACAAGATGATTATGTTGTAGATGTAAGTTTGACTGATGATGGGAATATGGTTATAACTTATGCAAGTGGAAGAGTTGAAAAAGAAAAGTATTCAGATCATAATTATGGATTTTATCAAGGTAAGATGGTAAATCAAGTAATTGATTATGCTGATCCAATGATTAATTCTTTAGGTATAGAATGGATTAAAACTCAAGCAGTAAGATATGGTTTATTACTTGGAGGAATTGTTGGTTTATATTTTTCTTATAATGTAGATATTCATATAATAATAAAGATAATTCTTACGATATTAATTTTAGCAGGCGAAGCAGTTAATTTATTTTTAACACAATTAGGACTTGTTAGTATAGAAGATGATTCAATTGTAGCATTTGCCTATAAAGAGTATCTTAAGCATTTAAATAATTTTAAATATTATGATAAGAAGAGTGGAGCAGAAAGATATATTATGCCAATTAGTGATATAGATAAACATCAACTTGATTCATCTTCTATTATAGAAATAGATAGAATGGTAGGTCAAATGAAGGATATGGGATCAGATCCAAAAGATATTAAAGTTAATTATTCTAAAATAAAGAAACCTCAGTAGTAAATATTGTGATATAATTAAAATTGGTGATGATTGTGGTAAGGAAAGTTAGATTTAGTATATTTTTGTTGTTATGTATGAATTTTGTTGGTGGATGCAAAAATAAGGATTTTAATTTAACTTTAGAAAACGAAAAATTAAGTATGGATTATTATACAGTTGATAGCGATTATGATTTTAAGAATGCTATAGAAGATGGATATGTAGTTTATACTCATAGTGGTATAGAAAATGAAGATAGAATAGAGGAGTTTTATCAAAAGTATTTAGATAATAAAGATGGAGTTTTAACAATTGTTAAGTATACAGTTGAGGGGGATCCGATGGTTATACAATATGTATATAAAGATAATGTTTTAATGGTTTATGAAGATTATACAAGGGATTCTTATGGCAGTAATGGAGAAGTTACAGTTAAATCAATTAAAACGATAGAATTGGAAGTTGATGATACTGGTCATATTTCAATAATAGAAAAATGTTTATAAGTTTGGTTTTATCTAAACTTTTTTAATTGCCAAAATTAATACTTTGAATAGACTATAGTGATGGGAGATTAGTTATGAAGGTATTAATAGGTATAATGATTCCTTTTATTGGGACAACTTTAGGATCATTAATGGTTTATTTTTTGAAAGATAATATGTCTAAGAAATGGGAGAATCTTATTTTAGGATTTGCAGCAGGTGTTATGATTGCCGCTTCAATATGGTCTTTGCTTATTCCATCTATGGAAATGTTAGATTCATATATATGGTTTCCTGCTAGTTGTGGTTTAGTTATAGGAATTTTACTATTTTATTTTTTGGATTATTTTTTGGACAGAAGGAAAATTGCCGGTAAAGTGGATAATTTGATGCTAGCTATAACGATTCATAATATACCTGAGGGAATGGCAGTTGGTATTTCTTTTGCTTCTTATCTTAAGGGAGGTATTAATTTAGCTGCTTGTTATGCTTTAGCGATAGGTATAGCTATTCAGAATTTTCCAGAAGGTAGTATTGTTTCTTTTCCTTTAAAGAAAAAAGGATTTAGTAAGAATAAAGCTTTTTTATATGGTGTTATATCAGCTGTATTTGAGTTATTAGGAGCTTTAATTACTTTATTATTTACGAATATAGTAAGTGTTTTGATGCCATATTTGTTATCACTTGCAGCAGGAGCAATGTTTTATGTTGTAGTAGTAGAACTTATACCAGAATCTGACAGTAAAAATAGAATAAATGTTTTAGGTTTTTTAATTGGATTTATTATAATGATGGTATTAGATGTTGTATTAGGTTAAATGTGTGTTATAATGATTAGACAATGAAGGAGAATTATTATGGATGATAGATTTAAAGCAGCTAATAGAGCTAGTATAGTAGGGATTGTTGGTAATATATTTTTATTTATTATAAAAATAATTGTAGGAATTATTTCAAATAGTCAAGCAATGATTGCAGATGCAATGAATAGTGCTTCTGATATATTTAGTTCAATTATGACTTATGTTGGTAATAAGATATCATCAGCACCAGCAGATGAAGATCATAATTTAGGGCATGGTAAAGCAGAGTATATATATTCAATGTTAATAAGTATTATGATGATTCTACTTGGTAGTAAGATATTAATAAGTGCAGTAAATTCTTTATTTAAAAGTAATGAATATCATTTTACAATATGGTTAATTGTTGTTTGTATAGTTACAATACTTGTTAAGTTGGGACTTTTCCTTTATACATCAAGAATAGGTAAAAAATATAAGAATTTATTAGTAGAAGCTAATGCTAAAGATCATCGTAATGATTGTGGTATTACTTTATTTAATTTAATATCAGCATGTTTATCTTTATTTAATGTTAAATATATAGATGGAGTTGTTGGAATAGGAATATCTTTATGGATAATATATACAGGAGTAAAGATATTTAAAGATAGTTATGATATTTTAATGGATAAAGTTATTTCATCTGAGACGAAAGAGAAAGTTATGGAAATAATTAAAGCACATGATGATATATATAAAATTAATCATTTTAATGCAACTCCAGTTGGATATAAATATCAAATATCTTTTACGATATTTGTTGATGGGAATATGTCGACTTTTCAGAGCCATGAAATCGCTAATAAGTTGGAAAGAGAAATAGAAGCTAATGTAGATGAGATTTATTTAACGGTTATACACGTTAATCCAATAGATGTAAATAATAAAGAAAACCTATAATTTTAAAAGTTATAGGTTTTTAATTGTACCAATATTTTATTTATGGTAGAATTGTATTGAGGTGATAATATGAAATTTTATAGATGCAATAAATGCGGAAATGTTGTAGAAATGCTTGATCAGAAGGATGGTATTTTAAGTTGCTGTGGGGAGGAAATGAAGGAATTAATTCCTAATAGTACTGATGCAAGTAATGAAAAACATGTTCCTTTTTGTCAAGTAGAAGATGAAACTGTATTAGTGACTGTTGGTAGTCAAAAGCATCCAATGGACGAAAACCATTATATAATGTATGTTATAGCTGAATATAGTGATTCTATTATTAAGTATGAATATCATCCTGGAGAAGAGATAGATATTATATTTGATTATGAACCAGGTATGAAAGTTTATGCTTATTGTAATTTACATGGTTTATGGATGAAAGAGATAGATTAATGTGTTTTAATAAGAATATTCCTGAACTAAGTGTAACTAGTTTGGAATTATCTTTAAAGTTTTATCTTGTCTGTGGATTTAAAATAGAATATGAAAGAAAAGAAGATAAGTTTGCTTTTATTTCTTTAGGTGAGATACAATTTATGTTACAAGAAATAGATAAAGATGATAAATGGCAGGTAGGTATTTTAGAATATCCTTTTGGAAGAGGAATTAATTTCCAGTTAGAAGTAGATTCTATTTTGCCTATATATGAATCTTTAAAAGATAATGGGTATGAAATTAGTTTTGATATTGAAGAAAACTGGTATCGTCAGGATAATAAGTTGCTTGGTAATAAAGAATTTTTAGTTAAAGATCCTGATGGTTATTTATTAAGATTTTCAGAAGACTTAGGTAGTAAAGATATTGATGAATAGAAATGCAAATATAATAGTAGATAAGAAGTTAAAAGAATTGAATAAAAGTAAGTTTCGTTCTAGTTTTCATTTACGAAAGAAAGAAATAGCGTATATTGATAAAGTAGGAATGGAAAAAATAAAAGAACACGCTTATGATTTTGTTAGATGTAAGTTAGCAGTAAAAGAACCGGAAAATGATGGAAAGCAAACTCCAATGAAGAATCATCCAGTTTTTATAGCTCAACATGCAACAGCAACTTGTTGTCGCGGTTGTTTAGAAAAATGGCATCATATTAGTAAAGGGCGAGAGCTAAGCGATAATGAAATAAATTATATTGTATGTCTAATAATGGAATGGATAAAGAGAAATTATGATTAATTGGTTTTTTTCTTTATCCATTTATTTTTTTTATATTTGTTATAAAATTGGCTTATAATATTTGACTAATTGATAATTATCACATATAATACATTCCCAAGGGGTGAAGTATATGAATAATACTGATTGTAATTTATATAAAATATTTTTATATTTATATGAACAAAAAAGTATTTCAAAGACAGCTAATTTGCTTTATGTGTCACAACCAGCAATTAGCTATAGTTTAAAAGAATTAGAGAATCAATTAGGGTATACGTTATTTTACCGTAACTCAAAAGGTATTGAGCCAACAATGGAAGCAAAAGAATTATATTCTTATGTTTCTACTGCATTTAATATCTTAAAATCTGGAGAAGAGCATATTAAGAATTTAAATAGCTTAAATATTGGGTGTATAAAGATAGGTACGCCATCACATATTGGTATATTTTATTTATCACGTTTTATTGCTGATTTTAGAAATATTTATCCAGGAATAAAATTTGAAATAATAAGTAAATCGACGGCTGATATGGTTGATATGCTAGAAACGAGAAAGATTGATTTAATTGTCGATACTTTACCAATATCAACGACAAAGAAAACAGTTAAAAAGGTATCTTTAGCAAGACTATATAATTGTTTCGCTTATAATAAAGATGCATTTCCTAAAGGAATTATAAATACTGTTGATGATTTAAAGAAATATCCATTAGTTTTACCTAGTGCTACATCATCTATAAGATTAAAATTAGATGAATTTATGGAATCACGTAATACTAAATTATATCCAGTATTTGAATCTTGGACAACAGAAATGATGTTAGAGATGGTTAGACGTGGTGTAGGAATTGGATATTTTATAAAGAATGTTATAGATACACAAAATGATAAAGATAATTTTGAAGTAGTTACTTTTGAAAATGAGCTTCCTGCTGTAGATGTTTGTGCTGTATATGTTGAGGAGTTTGCAACAACAACATTATCTAAGTTTATAGAATATATGACAAGTAGTAAGGCAGGTGAAAGATAGATGAATTTTTTATTAAGCGATGAAGATACAATAACAAATAGTGATTTAGCTATAAGAAAAAAATTATATGACGAATTTATGAATTTACCAGAAGAGTTTTTATCTAAAATGCGTCATTTTCAACCACAAGTAGGATGTTTTAATAACTGTGGTTTTTGCAGTAAATTCTCTGTATGTAAAAGCGATTATTGGGATGAAAAGAATTTGCGTAATATAATAAGTGCGATTAAATATACAGCACTTAATTATACATCTGATGATTTGTTGTTAGCTTGGGATAGAAAAGAACATAGAGTAGGTGTTGTATTTCCTTATTTGAATAATGATATAGGTTCTTACCCTTATTTAGATAAGTATATTGATTTATGTTATAAGGAATTAGGTGCTAGAACAAGAATTTCTACTGTCGGTTATAGTCGTTTTAATGAAGAATTAAATAGAATTCATCGCAAGATTAATTCATCTGCATCTTTGTTTGCACTAGCTGGTGTAAGATTATCAGTAAGTCAATATGGTAGAGTATGGGAAGATAAAAATGGAGGCAATTCATTAGATGATTATATGAAAGATATGGCTAATTTCTTATCTATATATAGACCATATTTTGATATGTTTGGATCTGGTTCTAGAAAGATGTGTGTTGAACTTAGATATAATCCATTAGTTGTTAATTCTTCTGTTTATGAATTTAGTTATAAGAATAAATATGTTATTGTTACTGGTAATTATATGTTTATATCTAAAGATGAAAATATTACATTTAATGAAGCGTTTATTGATAATCCTTATATTCATGCTTTAGATATAACAGAAAAACCTATTTTATTTACTGAATATAATTTACCTAAAGTTTTTAATAGTAAAGAAGAGATAGTAGAATATTTAGATAGTACTGATAAAATAGACAGAGAAAAAGAAGTAGAAATGTATATGTTTTCTAATAGAGATGGTAAGTATTATGCTATAGAACCAAGAATAAAGAATACAGGTAATTATGGATTTAATATATATCCTATTACAGATATAAGAAAGAAAAGTGGATATATAGTAACAGAAAGATTCTTACTTAATGCTTTATATAAATTTAAGAGTAAATTTAATATGAATTTACGTGATAAATATAAAAAGAGTAATTGGAATGATGTTAAAGAAGTACTAAGTATTGTTAAAAAAGCTTCTAGTTATTATCGCCGCAAGGGTAAGAATGATAAAGCTGATTATATATTAGAACACATATTACCAGTTGTAGAATTATATGTTGAGGCTTTAAAATTAGCTGGATATCCTTCTGATTGTTTCTTTGATTCTAAATTTACAATAGATACAGGAATGATATGTAATTTAGGAAGAGCTATTAATTATTTTAAAGGTTTAACTAATTTTATTAATGAACCTTTAACTCCTAATCATGAACGTAATTATGGACGTCATTGTAGTACAATGAAACAAGAAAATTATGTTTGGAAGTTGGCTTGTGGGTTTGATAATGTTGTAAATATAGAAAAATTAGATTTATTTAAAACTGCTTCACAAGAAGGACAAACATCATTTAGATATGATATAATAATGCCAGAATTTAATAAAAGAGTAGATGAAAAAGAAGTAAAATATTTATATCCAGGAATGAAAGAGTGATATTATGGCAATTGAGTTTTATAAAGAATTTGGTGATTTAGGTTATTTAGCGAACTATTCTAATCATAGTTTTGTTAAAAATGGAATTCTTTATAAAACAGTTGAACATTATTATCAATCAGAAAAGTTTTTAGATGAAATAATTAAAAATAGAATAATAGAAGCTCCTACACCAAAGGAAGCTTCTTTAATAGGTCGAGATAGAAGTAATATTCGTCGACCTAATTTTAAAATGATAAAGAATGATGTAATGTATGAAGGGGTTTTAGAAAAGTTTCGTCAGAATAGAGAGATAGCTTATAAGTTAATTGAGACTAGATCACAGATGATTGCTGAAGCTACTAAAGATGAATATTACTGGGGAATAGGTACAAAAAGAAATGGTCAAAATGAAATAGGTAAGATTTTGGTTAAGGTAAGAGAAAAGATAAAAGAAGAAATATTAGAATCAATATTAAGTAAAGCTGAATGTTGTAGTGAAGTTTATGTTATAGGACATAAAAGACCAGATGCTGATTCAATGTTTTCTAGTTATATATTAGCTAATATTTTAAAAAGCCAAGGAATTAATGCTAAGATGGCTATTTTAGATAATGAATATCAATATGCTTCTGAATCTAAGTTACTTATAGATGATTATTTACCATGTATACCTGTTACTGTATCCAAAGATAATAAGTTTATATTAGTAGATCATAACAATTTAGAAGGTCTAGATAAAGATAATGTTATTGGGGCTTTTGATCATCATATGATAACTAATGAAGTATATGATACTTTAGAAGTAGAAAGTTCTAGTACAGCATTATTTATATATGAATTATTTAAAGATAAGTATGAATTTAGTAATGAAGAAAAAACATTAATATATTTATCTGTTTTAGCTGATACTGATTATTTATGTTCTATTGGAAGATATAAAGAAGAAGATAAAAAATTAGTAGAATCTTTAAATATTAAGTTAGATATAGATGATTTACAAAGGAGATATTTTGTTATTAATGTTTTTTCT
>DEUO01000044.1 GCA_002362595.1 Caryophanales bacterium UBA3260 | reverse complement strand
CATTATCAACTAAATTTCTAATAATTTTTTACATATATTATATTTTTATTGGTTTATTAAGACACTTGTTTACTATTTTAATAAAATATAAATTTTAAATTAGTTAGAGTTTTGTTATAATTATTTTAGGTGACCTTTAATGGAAATATTAGCAGATAAATTAAGACCGAAATGTTTAGACGATATTATAGGGCAAAAACATTTAGTAGGAAAAAATAAAATTATTAGAAATTTAGTTGATAATGATCATTTAGTAAGTATGATTTTATATGGTAAACCTGGTATTGGTAAAACAAGTATTGCTTGTGCTATTGCTCAACAGATTAATAAACCTTTTAGAATGCTTAATGCAACTATTAATAATAAACAAGATTTTGATATTGTTATTGAAGAAGCTAAGATGAATGGTGAAATGATTGTTATTATGGATGAAATTCATCGTATGAATAAAGATAAACAAGATTTATTACTTCCTTACATTGAAAATGGTCTTATTATATTGATTGGTATGACTACTTCTAATCCTTATCACAAGATTAATCCTGCTATTAGAAGTAGATGCCAAATATTTGAGTTAAAAGAATTAACTATTGATGATATATGTGAAGGACTTGATAAAGCTTCTAAGTATTTAAAGGGGATTAAGTTAGATGATGATGCTAAGGTAAGAATAGCTAAAACTTCTAGTGGAGATTTACGTAATGCGATTAATCTACTTGAGGTAGCTTATTATGGTACTAATGATAAGCATGTTACGGTTAAAGTTATAGAAAGTATTAATCCGAAGGCAGTATTTTTCTCTGATTCTTCTGAAGATGGACATTATGATGTTTTATCAGGTTTACAAAAATCAATTAGAGGTAGTGATGTTGATGCTTCCCTACACTATTTAGCACGTTTGATTGTTGAGGGTGATTTAGATAGTATTTATAGACGTTTATCGGTTATTGCTTATGAAGATATTGGTCTTGCTAATCCGGCAATGGGGCCTAAAGTAATGGCTGCTATTAACGCCGCAGAATTAGTTGGATTGCCAGAAGCTAGAATTCCTCTTGGGACACTTGTAACGGAAATGGCGTTAAGTCCTAAAAGTAACTCGGCTCATATTGCTTTAGATGAAGCTATAGCAGATATAGAAAAAGGAAATACAGGTAATTTACCTATCCATATAAAGACTAATTCTCCATTATATAAATACCCTCATGATTATCCTAATTCGTGGGTTAAACAACAATATTTGCCAGATAATATTAAAAATAGAAGATATTATAAACCAAAGAATAATAAATATGAAGAAAATTTAAATAAATTGCATAATGAGATGAAAGGTGGAAATTAAAATGAAAGTAGCATTAATTGGAACTGGTGTTTATGGAGTTGCAATAGCTAGTGCAATAAATAAGAATTGCAAAAATATAGTTATGTGGACTGAATCACAAGATAGATATGATAATTATTTAAAAGATGGTTGTATAAAGAACGTGATACCAGGATTAGAAATGCCTAATAATATAAAACTAACTATGGATTATAGCAAAGCAGTCAAGAATGCAGATATAATATTTATTACTTCTACTGCCGCTTATGTTGGCAGTATATGTCGTGATATAAAACCTTATATTACTAAGAAGTCTATATTATGTATTGCTTCTAAAGGTATTGAAAATACTACATGTTCTTTTTTAAGTGATATAGCTAAAGAAGAGCTTAAAATAAGAAATATTGCTATTATTTCTGGTCCTTCTTTTGCAATTGATATGGCAGCTAATAATCCAGTTGGTTTATCTATTGCTTCACATAGTAAGAAAGCGATAAAAGCTATAAGAAGTGTTTTAGAAAATGATACATTAAAATTAAGAGATACTTCTGATTTAATTGGAGTACAAATATGTGGTAGTATTAAAAATGTTATTGCTGTTGCTGCTGGAATGCTTGATGGAATGAATTATCCAGAATCAACTAGAAGTTTCTTAATTACAGAAGCACTTAATGATATTAAAAACCTAATAGAAGCATTGGGCGGTAATCCAAAGACTATTAATTCGTTTGCAGGAGTTGGAGATTTACTATTAACTTGTACTTCTGTTAAAAGTCGTAATTTCTCTTTTGGACGTGTAGTTGGAGCTGGTGCTTCTAGAGAAGAAATAGATAAATATTTAAAGGAAAATACAGTTGAAGGCTATTATACTTTGAAAAGTATTTATAAGTTAATTAAAAATAAAAAGATAAAAATGCCTATTATTGATTTAATATATAAAATTATTATGAATGATGAAGATCCTAAATTACTTATATCTTTTTTAGTTAATAAAAAATAGAATTAATATAAATAAAAACGAAGAAATTATTTTTCTTCGTTTTCTGTTTCTTCATCTTCATCACTATATAAATCTAAATAATCATTTATTGTTTCTTTAATAAGAAGTTTTTCTTCTTCGGTTTTAGCATTTGATAGAAGAAAATCTAAATATGTAGTTTTTTCACAAAATGTTAAGTCGGGATTGGTTAATGTACTATCTTTTAATACTTTTGAAAGGCGTTCTAGTTCTTCTTTTTCTTCCATTTAAATCACTTCCTATTATTTATTATATCATTAAATACGTAACTTGCGATATAAAAACCTGCAACGTTTGGTACTAAACTTGTTGAACCTGGTTTACGAGATTTTATTTTTATTGGTTGTTCTGTTGATGTTAGGACAGGTATTTTATTATTTATGTTTTCTTTACGTAATAGTTGTCTTATTGTTTTAGCTACTGGATCATAGTTAGTATCCCATATATTTGTTAGTTTTAGTTTAGTTGGATCTAGACGATTACCAGTTCCCATACTAGATATTATTTTTATATTATATTGTAATGATTTTTTTATTAGTTGGATTTTAGTGGTCATTGTATCACAACAATCTATTATATAAGTATATTTATTATACTCTATTTCATCAATATTAGCTTCATTAAGGAATGTTTCCGTTCCAATTATATTGATGTTAGGATTTATACTTTTGGCTCTTAGAATGGCTTCTTTTACTTTACTTTTACCTATATTGTTTCTAGTAGATAGGATTTGTCTATTTAAGTTAGATATTTCAAATACATCATTATCAATGATAGTTATATTGTTAAGTCCTAAACGAACTAATGCTTCTAGACAAGAACCACCTACTCCACCTACTCCAATTAATAAAACGTTTGAATTAGTAAAGTTTTCTAAATCTTCTTTTGATATTAGATATTCTAATCTTTCTAACATAAAACCACCTGAAACTAGTATATCATGTTTTTAATTTTTAGACATTAAAAAACTCAAGGGAACACTTACAGTGATAAAAAAACCTGCACTACACAGGTGGGCATCACATGATCTATTTTAGGATCCCTACACTTTAGAAGCAAGGTCTTCAACACCATAAATCAATTAGATTCCCTTATAATCACTTACTCGGTTTTTATTAATGTAAGCTTTTGCCTTGAGTAATTATATTATATCATATGAATTTTGTTATTGCTATATGGTTTACACTTTTATTTTTAAAAGTGTATAGAAAAAGAATAACACTTGGTTATTCTTGTAATTCGTATTCACCATTATCATGACCATATTTAAATTTATTGTTATCTATTACTTCAAATTTTGTTCCATCATCTACTCTTATAAATGTTGGGAATGCTGTATATGTTACTTCACGTCCATCATAGATTAAGACGCCATCTTTCAGTTCTATTTCTATATATTTTTTAACATCTTTACCTAATTCTCTAGTTTCTATTTCAGCAACATATTTACCAAAGTTAAGAGTGTACTCCCCTACTTTTATTGATGTTCTTATAGGTCCTGTTGGTTCTTCTTGACGCCAGTTTGCAGTATCATCTTTTAATTTTGTTTTAGCTTTAGATGCTTCATCTTTATAGCTATCATATCTATCTACTATTGTTTGAAAGTTTTCAAGATATTTATTTTTTTGACATTCATAATAATTTATTTTGTAATCTGATGGTAAGTAAAGTTTATTAAATGCAGTTAATTCTGTTTCATTTGTTGTTTTTATATCAGAATTTTTAGCATTATTATTTAATATTTTATTTATTAGAGTATATGCACCATATTTATTACTACTTGCTATATAGATATACCAATCTATTTTTTCAGTTATACTAGAATAGATAAGTTTAAATTGGGAATTATAAAAGAATTTACTTTCTGTTACTTCATTATTATTTATTTGAAATATTTTAACGGCTGATGTTTCATTTTTTGTTTCATAACGTAGACACATTTCTGGTGTATTATCATCGTTAAAATCAATAAATGCAATATCAAATCTATCTATTTCTAGGTTATCGTAATAGTCTTTTATGTAAGTACCATATCTGTCAGCCCAGCTTTTGCCAGTATCTATTTTAAATTCTGGTTCAGGTTTTACGTTAGATATTAGATTTTTAAATGTTTTATTTGTAGAAAGAAATTTAAAACCAATAAAACCAACTGCTAAAACGACAATTAAAATAATTACGAATTTTTGTTTATTTTTAGTGGCATTTACCATTTGATTAGCTTTTTCGCTTCTTTTTATTTCGTTATTAGTTTGATTTGTTTTTGGCATTTGTGCTACCATTACTTGCTCTTTAGGTTGTGCTTGTTCTTGCGGTTTAGTTGGAGCTGGTGCGGGATTTATTACAGGGGTATAGTTATTATCTTCTGGTGGTGTGTTTGCAACATTATTATCAGTATTTATACTTGGAGATATTACTTTTTCATTATTAGGGGATTGATTCATAAAAACACTCTTTCTATCTTTTTATTATATATTTTATTATATCATAGTTTTTGAAAAAGATTAAAAAAAGAAACTAATCTTTCATAGTTTCAAAATCTTCTTTATATGGCGGTTCTGATGTGCCATAGTAATCTTTTATGAATTGAGCACGATATTCAAGTAGACGATCTTCTTTAATAGCTTCTCTTAGTTCTTCTGTTAGATGAATTAAGTATCTTATGTTATGAATTGAAAGTAGTCTGGCTCCAAGGGTTTCGTTTGCTGCTATTAGGTGTCTTATATATGCTTTGCTATATTTGTTTTTACATGTATAGCAATCACATTCTGTGCTTAATGGAGAAAAATCTTCTTTATATTTAGCGTTTTTAATATTTATTTTGCCGTATTTAGTTAAAGCATGACCATGGCGTGCTAGACGAGTCGGGCTTACACAATCGAAGATATCTACACCACGACAGACGTTTTCAATAATGTCTATTGGATCTCCTACTCCCATTAGGTATCTTACTTTATTTTTAGGGAGATATTTTGTTGCGTAGTTTACCATTTTGTACATTGTTGGTTTATCTTCACCGACAGATGTTCCACCAATAGAGTATCCGTCAAAGCCGATTTTTACTAGTTCTTCAACACAATATTTTCGTAGTTCTTCGTATTCTCCACCTTGAACTATGCCGAATAGTGATTGGCGAGGATTTTTGAAGACATCTTTACCTCTTTTGGCCCATCTTATGGTTCTTTCTGTACTTTGTTTACAATAGTCATATGTAGCTGGATATCCAATACATTCGTCAAAACTCATAGCTATATCGCTATCTAGTTTATTTTGGATTTCTATCGATTTTTCAGGAGTTAAAAGTAGGTTATCGCCATTTAAATGATTTTTAAAATGAACTCCTTCTTCTGTTATATCTTTTGGTTTAGCTAAACTAAATACTTGGAAACCTCCACTATCTGTTAAGATTGGTCCGTTCCAGTTCATAAATTGGTGAAGTCCTCCAGCTTTATTAATTACATCTTCCCCTGGTCTTAACCATAAATGATATGTATTTGATAAGATAATACCAGCATTAATGTCATGTAGTTCTTCGACTGATAATGTCTTTACAGTAGCTTCAGTTCCAACTGGCATAAACATAGGCGTTTCAAATGTTCCATAATTTGTTTTTATAGTACCTAGTCTTGCTTTTGTATTTTTTTCTTCTTTTAATAACGTATATTCTATTTTCATAATATCTCTCCATAACGAATGAATTATATCATATTTTGTATTTAAAATAAACTTAAATATTATTTTCATTTATTATCTTAAACTTGCAAAAATAACTATTTTAAGTATAATAGTTAGTGCTAAAGGGGATGACAAAATGAGCACTAGTATTACAAGTTTGTATGTTTTTGAGAAAAGACTTTATGAAAAAGATTCGGCTTTTAATAAATTTCGATTTTTGAGTGATGAAGATATAGATAAAGTAGATAAGGATATAGAGAGCAGATTTCTAAGTAAAGGATTATCTGGTTTAGCATTATATAATGCTGTATTAGAATATTTAACTTTTTCTGGGATTGGTGCTTATATTCCTGATTATGATATACGTCTTTTATATTTAATTAGAACTGTAGATAAGAATTTGGTATCATTATCTACATATTTAAATATAGATATACCTAGTTTGAATGGAATTGATAGTGAATCCAGTGATATGGTAAAAAGTATTAGAGAGCATAATTTAGCTTTACTTAGAAGTAGAATACGTAAAGAATTAGGTTTTTATGCACCTAAATTAGTATCATATGAGTTTGCTTTTTTTAAGAAATTTATATGTGATAAAGAATTAATGTGTTGCGGTAATAAATCTCATTTTAATAAATTAATGAAGGGATATTTAGGTAAGATGGATTTTATGAGTATTTCCAAAGAAGATGAAGATAGATTAATAGATATTGTTATGTGGTATAAAGATAAGATGGCTGGTAATGTAGATGCTAATGTTGTTGCTTTTAATATTTTAAATCAAAATAATTTATTGAATTTGAAGAATTTTACTGAGCAATTAGCTTTCTTTATAAGTGTTGCAGATGATAATTTAAGATTACTTACAATATATGAAGAAGAATCAAGAATGCCTGAAGTAAAGAGACGTTCTTTAGAAGAATTAGGATTTTATAGCGAAAATTTAATTATGTTAGAAAAAGCTTATCATGAACGTTTTAATCCAGATAAGAAATTAAGTCTTTGGTCAGTTTAGGGGGATTGTAATGGAACAGGTAAATAAAGAAAGATTAGAAAATGATTTATTAGAAACAAAAAGGTTGATGTTAAGAAATAGTCCGCAAAATGTTTTTTTGACAATGATAAGTGGAGATTGTAATTTTTTAACTTCTAAACATAATATGTTATATACTTTTGCAACAGAAGATATGAGAACATATTTTAAAGAATTTAAATGTGTAGATAGCTTTTTAACAATATGTGCAAGTGGTGATCAGGTTGTTAATGCTTCATTAGCTGGAGCTAAAGTTATTGATACTTTCGATGTTAATCCTTTATGTCGTCGTGGACTTGCATTAAAAATTGGTGCTATTAAAGGGTTAAGTAAAGAAGAATTTTTAGAGTTTTTTCAAACATTTAATCCCTTGCTATTTGCTAAATTTGCAGATAAAATGAGTGAAGAAGATATGGCTTATTGGGTAATGCTTTATAAGTTATTTGATTTATCACAAGCAGGTAAACTTATTAAAGACTTTTTATTTAGTTATGCTAAAATGGATATTTCAACTATTATTAGAATTAATCCTTACTTAAGGGGAAGTGGTTTTAATAAGGCACGTGAAATGTTAGGTAAAACACAAATTAATTATATAGATAGTGATTTATATAGTTTGCCTGAATATGTTAAAGATAAAAAATATGATGGTATGAATTTTTCTAATGTATATGAATATATAAATTATGGAGAAAATACTGGTTCTAAGATAGCTAGAGAATATTATAATTTCTTAATTAATGAGATGTATCCACTACTTAATCAAGGTGGTGCTATGCTTGCTGCTTATACTTATGCATTTAATGATAAAGTTAACGAAGGTTTTAAAGAAATGTATATAGGTCATGAAGACAAATTAACATATCCAGGAGCTTTAAATATGGATCAATATATGTATTATTTAATGGGACTTACTACACAGAATTTGGCTTATTCTACTCTATACGATTTATTAGGATCTAATGGAGAGGAAGTTTCTAAAGTTGAAACTGAACATATAAGATATGGTCAAAGTATGGATATGAGTCATGATACAGCAGTATTTATAAAAAAATATAGATAATCTTATCTATATTTTTGTTTGCTATTAATATCATTTGTAATAAACATGGCATCGCCGAAGCTAAAGAAACGATAGTTATTATTTATTGCTTCTTGGTAAGCTTTTAAGATATTTTCTTTGGTTGATAGAGCTGAGACAAGCATTACTAAAGTGCTTTTTGGAAGATGAAAATTAGTTATAAGACAATCTATTGCTTTAAATTCATAACCTGGATAGATGAAGATATCTGTTGTACCAGATACAGGAATAAATTTACCATTATGATTTGTTGCTATTGTTTCTAATGTTCTAGTACTTGTTGTTCCAACTGCTATTATACGGCGATTTTCCTCTTTTGCTTTGTTTAAGATATTTGCAGTTTCTTCATTCATTACATAGTATTCACTATGCATGTGATGGTCTTTTATATCTTCGACTTCTACAGGACGGAATGTGCCTAAACCAACATGCAATGTTACGTATGTGATTATGACTCCTTTTTTTTCTATTTCATTTAATAATTCTTTAGTAAAATGAAGACCTGCTGTTGGTGCTGCAGCACTACCAATGTTTTTGGCATAGACAGTTTGATATCTTGATTGATCTTCTAGTTTTTTATGGATGTAAGGTGGAAGTGGCATTGTACCTAGTTTTTCAAGGATCTCCATTAGTATTCCTTCATAGATTAATTCGATATGAACTATTCCTTCAGCTAATTTTTTATTTACTCTTGCTTTTAGTAGGCCATTGCCGAAAGTAATTATAGTTCCTTCTTTTAATCTTTTAGCTGGTTTTGATAAACATTCCCAAATGTTTTTATCGATTGCTTTTAGCAATAAAATCTCAATAACAGCACCGGTTTCTTCTTTAGTACCTATTAAACGTGCAGGGATTACTTTTGTATCATTTAGAACTAGAACGTCTCCTTTATGAAGATAATTAGTAATATTTTTAAATGTTTCATGTTTTAGCACACCTGTTTTTTTATCCATAACTAATAATTTAGATGAGCTTCGATCTTGTAAAGGCGTTTGAGCAATAAGTTCTTCTGGTAAATCATAATTAAAGTCATTTATATTCATTTTTTTCACTCCAATTCCTATTAATTATAGAAAATAATTTAGAAAATGTCTATTAAAAAAATCTTTCAGAGAAAGATTTTAATCTAAACTTAGCTTAAATTTATTAAATAATGGAGATAATAAGCTTAATACTAAGATTAATATGTATACACCAATATTAAATTTTGCAATATTTATGATGATAGATGATATAGTACCAAATATAATAGCATAGAGAATTCTACCACTTTTTACTACAGGTGTTGCGGTTGAGATAGATGCAGCAAATATAGCAATAAAGAAGAAACCACTTCCAAAAGTATTTACTAATATATCATTAAATTTCATGGCTGAAGCAAAATATATTATTATACTTACTATGATATATGAAATTATAGAATATATTGGTATTTCTTTTTTATAGTATTTATTAAATAGAAGGATAATAAAACCGATTATTGCAAGTAAAGAACTTGTTGTACCAATCTCCCCTATTCCTTGACCTAGGAATAAATCTATTGGTTTAGATGTTACTTCTATAAGGCTATTTTCATATGCATTAGCATTACTTTCTAATGCCATGATACTTAGCAAGGCAAATAGTATACATTTAAATAATGCAACTTGGTTAATTGTTATTTTACTATCGATAAACTTAAGAATAATATCAATGATAATTATTAGTGGTATTGTTAGCCATAAATAGTTAGTTGGACCACATACTAAATAACATAATACATTAGCATATGGAGACAATGAATTATATATGTTATGCATATCTTCATCTTTTTTTATAATTAGATAGTAATATGTTTCAAAAACATAACTTAAAAGTACTATTATAATAGGTATTATTAGATACTTGGTTGCTGAGAACCAATTAATATATCCGTTTTTTGCTACTATAATTCCGTTTTTTATAAAACCATATATTATTATAGGAATTATACTTACAAGGTATATAAGATTTATTCCTAATACTTTGTTTTTTTCTAAAAATTTATTTTCCATATCATATCTCCTTTTCTTTATTTTCTTTACTTAGTAGATTGATATTGGCTGGACATACGAAGTTACATAAGCCGCATCTAATACATGATGAATCAAGTGTTTTTGACAATGGATTAATATTTACTGGACATATGTCTACACATTTACCACATTTTATGCATTTTGAAGATACATTTTCATCTTTAGGGAAGAGAAATATTCCTTTAATGTTGTCCGTTATAATAAGGCTTTCTAAATTATCACATTTTATTTTGCGCATAAAATTATTTAAATAGATATCATATTCATTAGGATCTATTTTAATACATTCTTTTATTATTTCAGCTAAGTTAGAACCATATTTTGCTTTAATTACGTATGAAGAATCAGCGCGTCCTAAATTAACTGTTATATATCTTTCGTTTACAGGTAAGCCATTTTTTATCGCAACAAATATTTTATATAGAGCAAATGTATCTAGGAATAAAATATCTTCTTTTTTATATTCTTTAAAGAATTTATTAGCTATTATAGGATTTGTGTTGTAGGGGAATACATCGTTAATGATACGAAAATTTACTTCTGGATATTTAGATATTACTCTTTTTACAGCATCTACATTATTATCATCATATTTATTTAGTAAAAGATGAGTTTCAATATTAAATTTTTCTGCTAGTAATTTAGCGGTATCGAGTAAATCTGTTACATTATCTTGAAATAGATAATTATTGTTGAATTGGTATGGTTCAACGTCCATTGCATTTATTATAAGAATTTTACTTGGAGTTTTTAGTTTATTAACGATTAGACGATTTTCGTAATCAATACCTAGAGATTCACATGAATTTATTATGTCTTCTTTTTTAACTCCAGATAGGTTTTCACGAGCTTCTGCACTAATTAAGTTTGAATCTGTTTTATCATTATTTATTGTTATGTATTCTTTAGATATTTTTATTGTTCCAGAGACGGTAGCATATGATTTTATACCATTTGTTCCTTCTTTTATTAATTGATTGACATAGACATAGTCACCATCATTTACATATAGAGAGTCGCCTTCTCTTATGTATATCAATACATCTTTTGGATCAAGATATTCAAGATGATTTATTTCTATTTGTTTTTCATCGTTGTTAAATTTGTAGGTTAGTTTCATTAAAACACCACATTTCTATTCTTTTTCATTTTCTTTTTTTTCTTCTAAATATTTTTTTAGTTCTATTGCAACAGGCATAGGTACAATTTCTGTTATTTCATCAATTGTTGCGTTTGACATTTTTGCTACGCTGCCAAATTTCTTTATTAAGGCTTTTTTACGAGATGGACCTATTCCATCTATATTATCAAGAATACTACTTATATTTCCTTTACTTCTTAGAGTTCTATGATAATTAATTGTATATCTATGAACTTCATCTTGCATTCTTGTTAAGTAATGAAATACATTACTTATCCTATCTATATTAATAACACTTAAATCGGAAGAAATCAAGTCGTTAGTACGATGTTTATCATTTTTCTTTAGACCTACAACCATAATATTTAAATGCAATAAATCCATTATTTCTTTACCAGCACGTATTTGGTTTTCTCCACCATCTAGGATGATTAAATCTGGTAGTTGTGTTTTTTCTACTAGTGCTCTTTGGTAACAGCGATATAATATTTCTTTCATTGTGTTATAATCATCGTTTACATCAACTGATACTTTGTATTTACGATATTCATTTTTGGCTGGATGTCCATTTATATAGACAACCATTCCTGATACAGCGAAGGTTCCAAATAGGTTTGAGTTGTCAAAGACATCTATTCGATAGATATTATCTATTCCTAACAACTCTGCTAGTTCTTCATTAGCTTTAGTTGTTCTAGTTTCGTCTTTTTCTATCTCTTCAAATTTATTTTCTAAATTCATTTTAGCATTATCATAAGCCATTTTTAAAAGATCGTTTTTAACTCCTTTTTGAGGAATAATAATATTAGTATCAATAATGGAAGATAGGCTTTCACGATTTAGAGAGTTAGGAATAATTATTTCTTTGGGAATTTCATTTTTTAAATAGAATTGAGATAGATAGTTTTCAACGACATCATCTACTTCATCATCGATTGTTAAAGGATATATAACGTTTTTATGATTTAATAATTTGCCATTACGGATAAATAAGATTTCGATTGATAAGTATCCTTTGTTTACATAGTATGAAAGAATATCACGATTAATAAAGTCATGTAACTCTACTTTCTGCTTAGTTAAGACAATATCGATGTATTCTAATTCTTTTTTTAAATCAAGAGCCATTTCATAGTTTAATGATTCACTATATTTATTTATTTTTTCCATTATTTTATTTCTTAATATTTCATCATTGCCATGTAGGAATGAAAGAATTTCTTTTTCCATATCTTCTACTTCATAACCATTTATTCCTTTTTGACAATATCCTAAGCATTCGCCTATATGATAATATAGACATACTTCTTTTTTCATATTTTCGCATTTTTTTAAAGGATATAAACGATTAAGTAAATTGACGATTCGACGGGCTGCGTATGCATTAGGATATGGCCCAAATAGTTTTTTGCCATCTTTTTTACGGATATTTAGATATCTTGACACTTTTAAGCGTGGATATGGAGTACTAATATATTCGATGTATGGATAACTTTTATCATCCGTAAGCATGATATTGTATTTAGGATTAAATTCTTTAATAAGGTTTATTTCGATTATGAACGCTTCTAGTTCACTACTTGCTACTATATATTGAAAATCGTCGATAAGACTTACCATTTTTGCTGTTTTACCAGTATGAGTACGATTAAAATATGAAGAAAGACGCTTATGAAGGTCTTTAGCTTTGCCAACATAGATTATTGTACCGTTTTTATCTTTCATTTGATATGAGCCAGGTTTATGAGGTACTAAGGATAATTTATCTTTAAATTTCATTGCTATTCTCCTTATTTAACAAATAATTATATAGTTCATGACATCCTTCATTTATTTCTTTAAAAGCAGTATCAAAATCTCCTGAATACCACGGATCAGTAATATCATGAGGATTATCAGTATAATCTAATAATAAATGAATTTTATTTAAAGGATCATCTTTTATTATACGTAGAATATCTTTTTTATTTCGTTCTTCCATAGCTATTATGTAATCGTATTTATTATAATCATCAATAGTAAGTTGCTTGGCAATATGACGTTCAATGCTTATATTTTGTTCTTTTAGTTTATTAAGAGCTGCGGGATATATATTATTACCTAGTTCTTCCATACTAGTTGCACGGGATGCACAACTAAATTTATAACGTTTGTTGTTTTTGTATATAAGGTCTTTAAATATCATTTCAGCCATTGGACTTCGACATATATTACCATAACAGACAAATAGAATATTATACATATAATCACCTAAATTATTATATCTTATTTTAGGGATAAAATAAAGATTATGAAGATTATCTTAGTTGTTTATGATAAATATATAGGTTATAATATTTATGAAGGAAGATTAAGATGGAATTATTAAAGAAGTATACTTTAGAAGTTAAAAAATCTAAGTTTATTGGATTATGTTACTTAATAGATTCAACTGAGCAAGTTAAGGAGATATTGGAAGACTTGAAAAAGGAACATAAGAAGGCTAGACATATGCCATATGCTTGTAAGTTTTTTAATACGGCAAAGAAATCTGATGATAAGGAGCCTTCTAATACGGCAGGGCTTCCTATATATAATATTTTAGAACAAAAGAATTTAAATAGTCATTTAGTAGTTGTAATTCGTTATTTTGGGGGAATAAAGCTTGGCGCAGGAGGATTATTAAGAGCATATATGAATACCGCTAATGAAGTAACAAAAGACCTTTAAAAGGTCTTTATTTTATGATTACATCTGCTAATTCTTTACGTGGTCGTGCATGTGGCTCTTGGTTTTTATAACCGATAGCTAAACATGAAATAGGTTCGTCTGTTAATTTTAGATGTTCTTGTATTTCTTTAGCTACAAGATTTGTATTACCTATCCATAGTGTACCGATATTCATATCAGTTAAATATAGTATTATGTTTTCGATACAGGCGCCGATTGAAATAATGTCCATATCACGATTTTCGGATTCTTTATCCATTAAAATTAGTAGCATATATGGAGCTTCGCGGATGACTCCTGCTGTATGAGGACCTGTATGATTTTCAATTGATTTAGTTTTTTCTTCTAGGATATTAGCGATATTATTTTTCTCTTCTGTAGTTAATATTTTAAATTGCCATGGTTGACGATTGTGAGCACTAGGTGCCATTGTACCATATTTTATTGCTTCAATGATTATTTCTTCTTTTATTTTATCACTTTTAAATTTTCTGATACTTCGACGTTCTTCGATTGCTTGTCTTGTTTCCATTTTATCACCTTTTTAATTATAACATATGGTGATGAAAATTTGACTAAAAGTAGATATATATGCTAAAATTCTAGCGAATAAGGGGGATTGTTATGGAGAATAGTGATTCTGAGCGTAAATATTTAAGTGATGTAAAAAATTTAACTAGTGGCAATCGTCGTTTAGAGGAACTTTTTGCTACTATACCGGTTATGTCAACTATGGAATATCAAAAAACGGCTTTTTTATATGCAAATAGAAAATATGAAAATGAATTAAATAAAGATGAACCTGTACCTCATGGATTTTATCAAATACTAGAAGATAGTATTATAAGTAATGGTTTATTGCCTACTCTACGTGTATATGGTAAAGAGATAAGTTTAATTGCTGAGACTTTAAGAATTGATGAAACTGAGTTGCGTGCGATACTTAAAGAGTTAAGACCTAAACCTAAAAAAGGGGTTCAAGAAATACAGGAAGAACAAAAAGCACGCCAAAAATTAAAACATATACTTCGTAAATTTAATTCTGTATATAAAGAAAATTATGTTAAAAAGATTGTAGAAGATAAAATTGCTTTGTTACAAGAAAGTATTATTCCTTCTGAAGGGAAGAAAGTTAGAAAAGTCTTGCCAGCAGATAGTTTTGTAAAAAATATATTTGATAATCAAGTTTTACTTAATCGTGTTAGAAATCTTATATTACAAAAATTCTATTTAAATCCTAGTGACTCAATGCTTACTAGTATATTGCTTATGACGACTAAAAAGAATTATTTAGCAGATATGCTAAAAATGCTTAATATAACAATTCCTGAAGCATATGAAATGTATTTAGCAGAGAGACATATTAGGAGATTAGATATTAATTTCACTAATAAGTTAAATGTTATGGCAGAAGATTTTTCATTAGAAGAAAAAGAAATGGTAATAAAGATTATTAATTATTTAGAAAAGTGTTATGCTTTAGGAATACCGCATAATGATGATACTTTTAATGAAATGAAAATGATGATTAAAAAAGTTCATATGAAGTTATTACAAGATATAAGTCGTTTAATGTTAAAATCAGGAACTGGGATAGCTTTAGAAAATGGAAAATTTAAATTCATCTTTCCTCCACGAATAGATGAAACTTCTAAAGAAGAATGTAAAAGATATCAGTTAATGCTTAAGAGTATTAAATCTTTACATAATAATTTATTTAACTTATATGTAAAACAAAATGAAGTATTATTGGATTTTATTAATGAAGCAGAGACTAAGATACCTGATGATGATTTAGCTATTATTGATACTTCTAAATGGTTAGATATTAGTAAAATAGAAGAATTAATAAAAAGAATAGATAAAGATGCTTTAAATAAAATGTCTGATAAGGTATTTAATGCGTTAAAGAAATTTGTTATTAAAGATGGACTGTTATGGGTCTATTTAGCAGATAATATTGATGTAAAAATGATTAGTAAGATTATTAATAATTTTGCTTCTATATATGTTTCTATGGGACCAAATGCTATTAATATTACTAATATTCAAGAAGTAGTTAAGAAAGCTAATCTTTATGATTATGTAGATGATTTTACTATAGCTTTAATAGGACTTGATAATTTAGCTAAGATAATTAATTATAATCAATTTTTAGGTGTTAACGTTACAGATGAGATAATTAGAAAAAGAATAAGAAAAGTTGTTGATTTAGCTTTACGTAGTGAAGAAGTTAAGACAAGTTCTTTACCTTTTACTTGTGATATTAAGACAAATAATTATTCATTAATTAGATATTTAAATAATGATCCTGCTATATTTACTAGTGGTATTGATACTAAAACGTGTTTTTGTGTTGGAGTTAATGAAAATGATTTCTTCTTTTATAGTCTTTTAAATAAAGATGGTTATGTTTTAAAAATAGTAGATAGAAATAATAAGTTAGTCGCTAGAGCAGCTTGTTTTAGAAGAAATAATGTGTTTATGATTAATGGTATTAGATTATTAAATAATAAAGTTATTCCCGAGAGCCAAGAAGATTTACAACAGTTTAAAGCTATTGTTGAATTAATTAAATTAATGGCTAAGAAGATGATTTCTATTACTAGTGATGATAAGTGCCCGATTGATTATGTCGTATGTAATCAAGCTGGACTTTTAGAGAACTCTTATTTTGAAGATGCGTTTGAAAAAGTAAATTCTCAATTATTTAGGGAACCTATTAATGTATATAGTGATGAATGGAAAGAATTTGTTCATATGTATGACAATAGTGAAGAACAGATGTTTCAGGAGGTTGATACTGATCCAGAACATAGTTTTACTACTGATTTTGGTAATCACTACCCTGCTCTTTTAATTGAGTCTAGAAATAATATGGGACTATTTTCTCCTAGAGATATTAGTTTGACAGACCAAGAAGCTGTTTATAAGAGACCAAGAAAAAGAGTTTTAGAATTTATTGGGGAAGAAATAGATGATAAAATATTATTTAGAATAAATAGATTACGTGCTTTAGATTATAATCGCAGAAAGATACTAGGAGAAGTAATGACACCATTTACCCTTCTTTCTAATACTAATAATATTGATAAAGTATGGTTGGGAGATGACTGGTGTATTATAGCTTATAGTAATGGCAAGAAAGTCTTATTCTGTAGTAATATGAATCGTGAATTATACATTGAAATTAATAGATATGGACAAATTGCTCGTTCTAAAGAAGAAAAAGATGTTAAATTATATAATTTTTATGATGAAAGAAGAAAAAAATAAAAGAAGCGTCGCTTCTTTTATTTTGTTAG
>DEUO01000014.1:4665-4844 GCA_002362595.1 Caryophanales bacterium UBA3260 | reverse complement strand
GCCCAATTTGAGAATGTTTTTAAATATTTATTGTTTCTTAGTTTTAAATCATTATCTTTAAAATAGATAGTTTTTGTTTTATTTAATGATAAAGCTTTACAAGTATCAGGATTATCATCAATCATTATGTCTATATTATGTTTTTGACATTCTTCTACTTTATTGGTTATGCCTAAATA
>DEUO01000014.1:0-4475 GCA_002362595.1 Caryophanales bacterium UBA3260 | reverse complement strand
GAATACATTTAAAGAAGAATACTTTATTGGTTATGCCTAAATATATTTCATCATAATAAATATCAAATTCTTTTAGTTTGGATAGAACATATTTCTTAGTATTTTTATTTATGCTTCCGCGGGATGAAATTATAATTATTTGATAATTAGAATTATGAAGGAAATCTATTGATTCTTTAGAACCTGGAATTAAATTTACTTCTTTAGTTCCTTTTATTAAGTATTCTTCTTTAAATGTATTCTTTTCTTTAAGTGTCCAGTTATAATTTTGCATATAGTTAAAGTTATTATCTATTTTACCAGTATGGTTTAATTTTAAATCATAAAGTTCAGCATAATAACGCATTAGTCTTTCAAAATCTAAAATTACACCATCAATGTCTAAGCCTATTTTCATTTTATCTCTTCTTTATTAGGGATTTATTTTCTACCCATTTTTCATTAATATAAGGACTTTCGTAGAAGTCAGCGTCTACAGTATATCCAGTTAACCATTTTATAACGCGAACGTCTGATGTTGTTAATGGTTCTTCTATTTTTAGTATTTTTCCTGATATTTTAGCACAATCTGGAGTTGGAAATTCGCACATGTGATTTTTCATAAGTATACATACGTGATTATCTTTGGTTACTATTTTATATTTAAATGGTATTATATCACTTAAATCTTTATCAGCAGATAGTTCTTCTTTGTACCTGTGACATTCTGTTTTCATAACACAGTTTTCACAGCCTAATTCACTTGGACGGTAGTAGTGAGCGTTATAGTCACGGCCTAAGTTATGAACATAGGAAAATAAGCAGGATGTTTTACGAAATACTGGTACGTTATATTTTTGTGCCAAGGTTTCGAATAATTTTACGATATCATCAGCGATTATTTTTTTATGTCCAAATGTATATCCTGGATAAGGTTTTAAATCAAGACCGGCTTCTTGCCATATTTTAACACTTGATGGTTTGCCTTGTAAGCCTGAATAACCGACAGCTAGATGGTATTTACTTGCAAGCTGTAAGACGTTTGAGAAAGCTTCTACTGTATCGTTTATACCATAACATATTGGACGATATTCTATAGAATATTTATAGTTGTTTTGACGTTTTGTAGTAGTTTCTAGATTCTTTTTAAAACGAGCCATAGTATTACCATCATATACTGAATCAACACCAAATGTTGAAAATGCAACATGTAGATCTAGATTAAATGGAATATCAGGAAATTTAGAAAAATCTCCTTTAGTTACGATAACTACTGGCCCTTTATGATGGCTTTCTTCTAAGCGATGAAGAAGAGCTATTGTATTGTCGATTTGTAGTAGCGGATCGCCGTAGAATAGATTTACAGCAACAGGAATATTCGCAAAGTTATGATTTATTTCACTTGGCATAATTGTATAATGTTTTTCTTCGCATTTTTCGCCATTTAAACGACAATATTTACAATCATAGCAATAATCTAGAGAATCCCCTAGTAAATAAAATGATTTAGCAAATAAAGCTATATCTGTAGTATTAATATTATTTTTTTCCATAATTACACCTCAAAATGAATATAACTTAATATTTATAAAAGAACAAATATTAAGTTTTTATAAATAACATATTATTTTTTCATGTCTATTATAAAAAGTTATAGATAGTATATATTTTTTTATATATCTATATTTTGGTCTATATAGTTTTTTAAGAATCTTATAGGAGATTCAGTTAAGTAATTTTTAATATATAATAATTCTATATTGATTTTAGGTAAGTCTTTTAAATCGAGAAGAACGAAGTTACCATTATTTATTTCTTCTTCTACTAAGTCATAGATAACATATCCAATACCTAATCCTTCTTTTATAGCGCTAATTATCATTTCACTTGTATGAATATTTATTAAATTATTTACTTCTATTTTATTTTTTAGAAAATAGTTATCTAATTCTAGACGATTAGCTGTTCCTGGTATTGGTAATATTAATGGATAGTTACTTAAATCTTTAGGATTAGTTATTAACAATGAGTATTTTTTATAGAATTCTTTAGTACATACAAAGACGTTATTTACTTCATGTATTTTTTTACTAGTAATATTTAGGGATGTGTATGTAACTGGTGAAGTGTCTATCATAATATCTATTTCATGGTTTTCTAGTAAAGTTATTAAATCTTTAGTTCCTTTACTAATTATTGTTATTTCAATATTTGGATATTCTTTATGAAATTCAAGTATTTTTTTAAAGAGAAAGAAGGTCCCTATTTGCGATGGAACACCGATAGATAGTTTACCTTTTAAAAGATTATCGTCTTCTAACATTGCTCGCTCACCGGTTACTAAGTTGTTGAATGCTGTTTCAACATAGTTATATAGTTCTTGACCTTTTTCAGTTAGGACGACACCATTTAGATTACGATAAAAAAGAGATGTACCTAATTCATCTTCAAGTTTTTTTAGAGATTTACTAAGTGCTGGTTGAGATGTAAAGTTCTTTTTAGCTGCTTCGGTAATACTACCACATTTAGCTACTTCATAAAATGATTTATATAGATTGAGATTAATATTACTCCTATACATAATGACACCCCTTTAAATATAGTGCATACTATAGCACATCAGGAGAAAAAAAGCAAAAAAATACAAGAAAAAAAGTTGACTTTGGTCAACTTAAGCACTAATAGCAACTATAATAGCGATAACAACTAAAAATACTATTGTGATTATTCTTTGTTTAGTTTCGACGTTCATCGCTCATAACCTCCACATATAATTATATTTTACCCTATTTTCTAATATAAATATATATATTTAGGTATCTTTTTACTCTACTTTGACATTATTTAGTCTTTTTTATGTGAAAATAAATGAATTGTCTTATCAACGATAGTTAAAGATACGTCTTTGATAGATGGAAGTTCAGAACAACTGTTTAGTTTATCAACAATTGTTATAATAACCCCTTCTTTATAACGAGGAGGAATTATTGTTAAAGGAAACATATGTCTTCTGATGGAATTAGTTATTTTTTTATTTTCTAATTTAGGAAAATATTTGACATAGTTTATTGAAGCATCTTTTGCGTGAGTAAAACCATGCATTTTCCAAATGGGTTTTCTTTTTATTTTTAGACTTTGCGCATATTTTCCATTATCTAGAGCTTCTATTTCAGGTGTTTTTATCCAAGCTTGGGTATAGAAGTCATGTAATAGACCTGCAACAGCACATATATAGGTATTAGCGTTGTAATGTTTTGCAACGACAAATGATTTAAAAGATACTAGGATACTATGATCCCATACACTTATATTGTGATGATGAGCAAATAACTTTCTTTTTTGAAATTCATCACTCAGAAGAATGTCTTCAACGATTAGGAACCATTCATCGAATAGTGGATGAAGAAGGACGGAAGCAGGAATTGATTTAATTACATCTTTACTATAATATTCCATTATTTGTTCTCCAGATAATCTATAGCATCTTGTAATTTTTTTACAGAGACTATTTCTATATCATATTTCTTTCTTTTTTTAACTTCCATTGCTTCTTCATAATTTTCTTCGGGTACTAGGAATACATCAGCTTTTTCTTTTACGGCACCCATAAGTTTGTATTTAACACCACCTATAGCTCCAACTGTTCCATCTAGATTAATTGTACCAGTACCTACTACTTTTTTACCATTAGTTAAATCTTTATCTGCTATAGCGTTATAAACAGCTAAAGTCATCATTAAGCCACCACTAGGCCCACTTTCTGCACTACGTGATTTTATTTCGATTTTTTTATCTGATATAACTTCAAATAAGGTTATTGCACTTATCCCAAGATATTTTTTATCATCTCTTTTAAATATTATTGCTTGTGCTTCAACTTCTTTGCCTTCTCTATTTACTTTAAGAGTTATTTCTTTGCCTTCTTCTTTTTCTTGAACAAGACTTGATAATAGATTCATATCTTCAATTTTTTGGCCGTCAAATTCGAGGATTTTATCCCCTACTTTAAGATTTGTTTTAGCTTCGCTATCAATGTAAATGATGCTATTTTCTTTATCTTTTTTCTCATATGGAATATTGGCTGCGTCAAAAGCTACAGATGTTGCATAAGCTTTACTTTGTTCAAGATATAATATATTACGATTATTAGCTTCTTCTATTGTTTCATTTTCATAGGTAACTTCACTTGTAGGATTGACGTCCCAATCTGGTAAGATTAAGCCTAATAGAATATAAGGAATGCGACCTTCAACAACACTAACATAAGCCATATTAAGTGACCCGTTTATTTCTCTTTTTTCACCATTTATTTCAACGCGATCATTTAAATTAATAATTCCACCAGGCATTTCTACTTCATAAGGAAGTTTTATAACAAAAAATACAAGGATTATTACAATAACAGATAGAAGAAATGACCAGTTTTCTTTCATAAAAGTTTTAATTTTTTCATATATATTATTTAGATTAAATTTATTAGTAGACATTTTATCACC
>DEUO01000143.1:4045-4236 GCA_002362595.1 Caryophanales bacterium UBA3260 | reverse complement strand
AATTAATAGTATTAGATATTAGTGTAATAATAGATAATTATGATAAAGTAGAAAATGTATTTAATAAATATGATAATTGGATTTTTAATGTTATTTCTTTAAAAGATGGTAGATCTTATATATTTTATAGTAATGTAGTAGTTAAAGATAATTTATTAAGGTTATTTAATACATTTTCTACTTTATCATAA
>DEUO01000143.1:0-3745 GCA_002362595.1 Caryophanales bacterium UBA3260 | reverse complement strand
TTTACTTAGAAAAGAAATAATAAAAAGAGCTAAAGAGTATGATGTAGATAATAGTTAATTATAGTTATTTTTATTGCTTTTTAAGATAAGATGAATAATAGTACTTCCTATAAAAATAACTATAAGAGAATAGACAGTTTTAGATAGACCATATATATATGATCCTATAAGAATAATAATAGTATTTATTATAAAGTTAGAATAAGATAATTTTATATTTAGGTATTTATTAATAAGCCAGTTAAAGATAGTTATTCCACCACTAGAGAAACCTGTTTTATAGATTAAGCCTCCTGATATACCACATATTATTCCTGCTATAATAGAAGATAAGAAGATATTTTCTATATTAATATTAGGTATAATACTAGTTAGTTTTATAAGTAATGGATAGATAAAAGTAGCTATTAGAGCACTTTTGGTTTTGTTTATAGATAGAAAGAAATAACTTATTATTAGAGCTATTATGTTTATAATAAATACAATAAGATATGGCTTGGCAGGAATAAAGTTTTCTAAAAGAATAGCTAGTCCTTGAGTACCACCTGTTACTAAATGATGTGGCCTTAGAAAAAAATTGAAGTTAATGGCAGCTAGAAAAAGATAGAATGTTAAGAGAAGATAATTTTTGTATTTCATAATATTCACCATTATTTAGTATTACCAAATATAAAAAACTTATTTCTTGAGAGAAATAAGTTTTATTTGTTTAATATTAAATTTATAAGTTTATTAACACTATAGTTAGGCATTGTTTTATTAAGGGTAACTATTCCTATATATCTTTTAGGTATTTTTGGTTTTATATTTATTTCATATAATGTTTTATTTTTTAGTTCTTGTGATATGAATTCTTTAGTGGCATAACCAATACCAAATCCAGCTGCTACTAGATCCATTATTAGGTTATAACTTACAACTTCCATTTTAGGTTTTAAAGATATATTATTGGTTTTAAGATAATTATCTAGATATTTACGAGTATTTGATGGATTCTTTTGAAATATTAATGGGTAGGTATTTAGATCATTTATAGAAGAGATATTTTTAGTTAAATCATAATATTTTTTATTGCCTACAAAAATATCTTGCACATCTAATATTTTGGTTATTTTTAGGTCTTTAGCTTCTTCCATAGGAAGATTTAAAAGTAAGATATCTAAGTTACCATTTCTTAAGTCTTTAAGTAAGTTTTCTGTTAAGGAATTAACTATTTTAATATCAATATTTGGATATTCTTCATGGAATTTAGTAAGGTATGGCATTAATACATGTTTTGAAACTGTAGTACTGGCTCCGATTCTAATTGTTCCTGTATCAAGATTTTTTAAGTTTGTTAAGGCGTTTTCGCCATTACTAAAGTTTTCAACACCATTTTTAACATATTCAAATAATACTTTTCCTTCATCGGTTAAAATAACACCTTTTTTTGTTCGGATAAATAGAGTGATTCCTAATTGTTCTTCTAATGACTTTATTTGCCATGTAACAGCCGGTTGTGATATTAGTAATTCTTCGGCAGCTGAAGAGATACTTCCGCATGTTGCTACGTGATAGAAGATACGATAAGATTCATAATTTATATTCATAAATAAACTCTCCTTATATTTAATATAAAAAATATATATTTTTCTTATATCATAAAATGACATATAATGCAATTAGAAAGAGATGCATCCTTTAAGAAAGGAAGATTTTAATGGCAAGTCATAGTGGACTTAAATATATTTTGGAGACTAAAAAGGGGTATGTAAGAAAAGATGGAGGATTTACTTTTAAAAAAGAAGAAGCATTATTAATAGATTTTTGGCAGTTTGGATTTGGCCCTAGTGCTTTAGAAGTTTATAAAAGATTAGGATTTAATAATGAAGATGTATTAGATAGTGGAGTATCTTTTAAAACGATTATTCCATCTTATGAGGGACGAGATTATATAGGTGTCAGTTATTATATGTTAATGGGCTTTGACTATAATATGGCAGTAGAAAAAGCTAGAGAAGATTGTTATAAATATAATTTAATGGATGATAATAATTGTTTAAGATATGAAGAGATGCTTAAAGCGAATGTTTTAAGTTATTATCAATCACGTAAGAATGTAGATAAAGTGTTAGATACAAGTGAGGGGAAGATATTATTATATAAGGTAGGAGATAAAGAAGAAGTATTAGGAGGTATTTTAGAAGAATATTATTCAGAGAAAGGTAGTATATATAGATATTCTTTACCTTTAAAGAATCCTCATGTAGAGAGATATTTTAATATAACTGAAGACAAAGTTAAGGAATATAATCATTTTCAACAAGATGGTTTAGTAGATTATTTTATTAAAAGGTTTAATGAAGAGAAGTTTAATTGGGGACTTAATTATGATACAAAGATATTAGATATTAAGATTGTTGATGATAGACTTGAAATAGTTTTAGATGATTGGTCAAATATTAATGGAAATAAAGTTGCTAGAAAATTAAATGAAGTAATTAGAGATTTTTATTCTAAAAAGGAAATGCATATTACAAGAATGTTTGGTAGTTATGTTATTTTAGAAAGAATAGATGGGGAATTAAAAGCAGTAGAAGCGACACCTGTACCAATTAAGTATTGTCCTTTAATGGTTAAATTACTTAGAGAAGTAGGGGGAAGTAATAGCGATGAGTTCATTGAAGCGATTAGGACAGAAAATGTTGATGTTCAAGTTAAGATGATGTGTGAATTAATTGATAACGTTGTAATTAAAGGCGGTTATTTTGATACAAATAGACCTCTTAATTCATGCGAAGCTAATGTATTATTTGGAGCTAGCGAAACAATATCTTCTGCTTTTAAAAGTAATATGTTAGATGCAGCAATAATTGTTTCTAATAATTTGGGAACTATAATTACAACAAATGATACTAATACACAGGGAGCAGTAAAAAGAATGACAGGTTTATTTTATACTAGCCCTGATAAGAATATTATGGAAGAAGCTATAAATTCTAAAATAATACCTGTATTTCCTTATTCAGCAAAAATTGATCAAGTAGAGGGAGTTAAAGAAGCTATAAGAAGAGGGTATAAGAGGATTGCTGTTACGTTAGCTGCTTATGATAATGAATTATGGGAAGAAATCGCTAAATTGGAAAATAATGGAATAGTAATTTATAAGTTTGGTTTATGTTCAACAGGAATAAGTAGAAAAACAGCACAGATGATGCTTGAAAATGCTGATATTGTATGGTCATGTGCTTCTAAATATGTTAAGGAACTTATTGAGCCTAATGCTATTGCTCAGGTAGGCATAAAAATTCCGGTACATATAATGACTGGAAAAGGTTGGGAATTAGTGCGTAATCATTTAGCATTTATGGTTAGTCAAGAGATAGAAGATGTTACTTTATTAAAGGGAGATGAAAAACCAGTATTTTTAAATAGTGAAGATGGAATAAAAAGACTAGTAAAGAAAGATATAAAAAGATGTAATGATTGCCCTAATCCATGTATATAATAATAGTAGAATAAACCCTTCTATTTACTTCATTTATAAGTAAAAAAGATATTACTAAAAAAGTAATATTTTTTTTTAGATAAACTTGAAAATGTATAAATATATGATATAATATCACATATTATTTTAATTGATGAAGGGGTAGTTTTATGAAAAGTAGTAAAAATATAAAAGCTGATTTAAAATTATTGGTTATATTATTTATGTGTATTATATCATTATCTAGTGCTTTTTTTATAGCGAGGTATTCTTTAAATA
>DEUO01000034.1 GCA_002362595.1 Caryophanales bacterium UBA3260 | reverse complement strand
ATTAAAAATCACTCTCTATAATTGATTCATTTATCAAATTTATTCTTCACCAACACTATTTGACAAAGAACCAATTTAATTATCAAATTGGTGACCCGTACGGGATTTGAACCCATGAATGTATGCGTGAAAGGCATATGTGTTAACCGCTTCACCAACGGGCCATAAAATAAATGGTGGGCCTGGGGGGACTTGAACCTCCGACCTCACGCTTATCAGGCGTGCGCTCTAACCAGCTGAGCTACAAGCCCATTTGATTTTATTGGCTTCTTCTTGCTGACTAGTTAAGTATATCAAGTGTTTAGAAAAAATGCAACAAAAAAATGAAAAAAATGTATAATTTTTATGATATAATTGAAAACAGGTGGTAAAATGACGTTACTTATTAATAAAAATAATTTATTTAATGAAGAAATGATTAAAGATTTTGAAATGGTTGAATATGAAAACTATGAAGAAAGAACTTTATATGTCGAAAAAGAGACTTTTAGACATTTTGAAATGTTAAGAGCTCATTTAAATGTTGATGATATTGTAATCGATATAGATAGCGCTTATCGGAGCTTAGAAGCACAAGAAAATTTATTTTTAAGATTTATGCAAAAGTATGGACTAGATTATACGGAACAGATTGTAGCAATGCCTGGCACTTCAGAACATCATACAGGACTTGCAATAGATATTTCCGTAAAAAAAGATGGTAAATGGATTACAGAAAATGACGATTTATTAAAGGAAGAAGAATTGTTTAAAAGAATACATAGAGATTTAAAATATTTTGGCTTTATATTAAGATATCCAAGAGACAAAGAAAATATAACAGGAGTTCCATATGAACCTTGGCATTTTCGATATGTTGGTGAGGAAATTGCAAAAGAAATAGGAGATAAAACTTTAGAAGAATACTTAAAAATGAATTAAAATAGTAAAAAGTGTTCTTTTTATAGTGATAAAACTTATTTTTTGTAGTATAATCAAGCTAGGTTAAAAAAATAGGTAGGTTTATATCTATTTAGATTTATATATTTTATGAGGAGTGTGTTTATGTCAACAGCTAATTTAGTATTTATTATAGGTGGTTTATGGTTGATAATTGTTGGTCTTGTTTTTTTATTGTTTTCTTCGAAGGAATATAAAAAAATAGATAAGGTATGTCCTGGATGTGGAGTTAGAGTTTCAGAACATAGTCATGTTTGTGGCGAATGTGGAAGAGATTTACATAAGAGTTATAATAAACCTAAGAGAGATTTTTTACTATATGGTGGTATGGCTTTATCTATTTTAGGAGTTATTTGTGTTGTTGTAACTATTGGTACTTCAATATTATAAAATATTAGGAGCTGTTTATGAAAAAGAAAATAGGTCTAATATTTTTTTTATTAATTGTTAGTATTATTTTAATTGTTATAATTTTATTATTAGTAAGGACTTTTTCTAAGAAAACTAGTAGGGTAGAAAATTATAAGGTTAAAGAAAGTATTTCGGTAGAATCAGGAGATAAATTGCCTAAGGTTTCTTCATATTTTGATGGTGATTATCCTAAGGATGTTAAGATTAAATATTTTTATAGAGGTGTTGAAGTAACTGATAGAAAAGATTATTTTTATTATGAAGAGCATCATTCTTATTATACAATGGGTGTGTTTGAATTAGAGGTTGATATTGTTGGTGATGTAACTTATTCTTCAAAGTTAATTATTTCAGATAGTAAAGAACCTAGTGTAAAATTCAAAGATTTAACAGTTAAGTCTTATACAAAATATGACGCAAAAGACTTTATTGATGAATATAGTGATAATAGTCATTTAGAGGAGTATACAGCAACGTTTGTTGATGGTGTATATGAAGAGATAGGTGATTATGAAATAAAGCTTAAAGTGTGCGATATGCAAGAAAATTGTATAACAGAAAATGCAAAGTTAAAAATAATACCTGGTGATATTACGATAGGTGATTATAAATTAGATTATGGTAAATATACTGGGGAAATATGTGATGAAAATGCTGATATTAAGCATTGTGAAAAATCAGTTATTTATATACTAGGAGATAAAATTAAATTAAACGATGGAACATTAAAAAAATACATTGTAGATAAACGTAATTTAATTTTATCTAATGGAGAATCTTTTAGAGTAATAGGAGATAATGAAATAGAATATCAAAATTCATTAAAACCAATATATAGATTTGTAGAAGAAGCCTAATTAATGGGCTTTTTTATTTTTTTTTTATTTTTTTAATTTATATCTAGATTTTATTATAATTATGTTGTATAATTTAATACGTAATTAAGAAATGACTCCTTAGCTCAGTTGGTAGAGCAACTGACTCTTAATCAGTGGGTCTAGGGTTCGAATCCCTAAGGGGTCACCATTTGATTAATAAAAGATTAGCTTATGCTAGTCTTTTTATTTATTGTTATTATTTTATATTAATAATTTGTAAAATATATGTTAAAATATTTATGGGAGTTGATAATTATGTATAGTAATTTATCAAAAGATGAGAAGAAAGATTTAAGAGAAAGATTTAAGAAAACTAATAAGGGTTCGAATGTTTTAGAGCCTTTAAATAGATTACTTGTTGAAGGAATATTTTTGATTATATGTGCGATAATAATAGTAGGAGCGACATATATTTTTCATTATAAATGGTGGCTTTATTTTACAGCAGCTATAATCTTTATATTTGGACTTTTCTTTTTAATAGCTCAACATATTATTAGAATTAAAAATTATAATAATTATTTAAATTATATAAATAAAAATAAAAGTAATAGAAAAAATAAGTTGACTAAGAAGAAATAATTCGATATAATTTATTTGTTACCTTGGTTATGGAGCAGTACTCAAGAGGCTGAAGAGGCGCCCCTGCTAAGGGTGTAGGTCGGGTAACTGGCGCGAGAGTTCAAATCTCTCCTGCTCCGCCATATTGTAATTAACTCCTGTAAAAAGGAGTTTTTGTTTGTTTTGTAAAGATAAATAGTAAAGTAAGGTTGATTAGAAAATCTTATTAATTGGGGATTATTTTTCTTTTGATTTTAAAATAATGTTAAGATGTGTAAAGATGCTTTTTATCTTATTAAAAAAATTGCTGTAATATGTTAAAATTTTTATGGTTGGGAGGAAGAAAAAATGAAAAAAGAATGGAAAGGTTTTGTTGAAGGATTATGGTGTAATGAAATTAACGTAAGTGATTTTATTAAGAAAAACTATTCTTCATATAATGGAGATGAAAGTTTTTTAAGTGGTCCTACTGATAAAACTAAAAGAGTTTTAAAGGTATATGAAGATGTTTGTTTGGAAGAGGTTAAGAAACATGTTGTTGATATAGATGTTTCCCATCCAGCAGGTATTAATGCTTTTAAACCAGGATATATTAGTGAAGATGATGATGTAATTGTTGGATTACAAACAGATAAGCTTTGCAAAAGAAGTATCGTTCCTAAAGGTGGAATGAAAATGGTTTATCAAGAACTTGATGCATATGGATATAAGATGGATCCTGAGCTTGATAAATTTATTAAAGAAACTAATTTAGTAAAAACACATAACGATGGTGTTTTTGATGCTTATACTAAGGAGATTAGAAAAGCAAGACATGTTAAGCTTTTAACTGGATTACCTGATGCTTATGGTAGAGGTAGAATTATTGGCGATTATCGTCGTATAGCTTTGTATGGTATTGATTATTTAATGGAACAAAAATTTAACGACTGGAATAACATGGTTGTTGATGTTATGAATGATGAGACTATTCGTTTACGTGAAGAAATTTCGATGCAATATAAGGCTTTAAAAGAAATTAAAGATATGGCAAGTTCTTATGGTATTGATATATCAATGCCTGCTAGTAATGCTAAGGAAGCAGTTCAGTGGACTTATTTTGGTTATTTAGCTGCTATTAAGGAAAATAATGGTGCAGCAATGTCTTTAGGACGTGTTGATGCTTTCTTTGATATTTATTTTGAGAGAGATTTAAAAAATGGCGTTATAACTGAAGAAGAAGCACAAGAAATTATTGATCAATTTGTTATTAAGCTTAGAGCAGCAAGACATTTAAGAACACCTGATTATGATGAATTATTCTCAGGGGATCCTACATGGGTTACTTGTTCTTTAGGTGGTATGACTAAAGAAGGAAAGACAATGGTTAATAAGACTTCTTTTCGTATTGTTCATACTTTAGAAAATTTAGAGAGTGCACCAGAACCAAATATGACAATTTTATGGGCTCAGGATTTACCAGAAGCATGGAAGAGATATTGTGCTAAAGTTAGTATAGCTACAGATTCTATTCAATATGAGAATGACGATTTAATGCGTTCTTCAATGGGCGATGATTATGCAATTGCTTGTTGTGTATCAGCTATGCGTGAAGGTAAAGATATGCAATTCTTTGGAGCACGTTGTAATTTAGCAAAGACTTTATTGTATGCAATTAATGGTGGATATGACGAAGTTAAGAAGGAATTAGTTATTGATGGATTCGATAAAATAACTTCAGAGTATTTAGATTATGAAACTGTTAAAAAGGCTTATTATAAGATGATGCATGAAGTAGCTAAAATATATAGTGACGCTATGAATATTATTCATTATATGCATGATAAGTATGCTTATGAAGCTGGGCAAATGGCTCTTCATGATACGAATGTTAATAGATTAATGGCTTATGGCGTTGCTGGATTCTCTGTTGCAGTTGATTCTTTATCTGCTATTAAATACGCAAAAGTAAAACCTATTCGTGATAAAGATGGCATTACTGTAGATTTCGAAATTGAAGGTGATTATCCTAAATATGGAAATGATGATGATCGTGTAGATAATATTGGTCGTGAAATATTAGATGTATTCTATAAGGAATTAGCTTCACATCCTTGTTATCGCAATGCTCATCCTACTTTATCTGTTTTAACTATAACATCTAATGTTGTATATGGTTCTAATACTGGAGCTACTCCAGATGGAAGAAAAGCAGGTGTTCCTTTTGCACCTGGTGCTAATCCAATGCATGGCAGAGATGATTCAGGAGCTATTGCTTCGTTAAATTCTGTTGCTAAGCTAGATTGGGAAAATTGTTGTAGAGATGGAATATCTAATACTTTCTCTGTAGTACCTAATGCTTTAGGCCAAAATGAAAATGACCGAATTACTAATCTTGTAACTCTAATGGATGGTTATTTTGTACAAGGGGCTCATCACTTAAATGTTAATGTATTAAATAGAGAAACTCTTATTGATGCAATGAATAATCCTGATAAGTATCCATTACTTACTATTAGAGTATCTGGTTATGCTGTTAGATTTAATAAATTAACAAGAAAACAACAAGAAGAAGTAATTTTGAGAACATTCCATGGAACAATGTAATATAAAAGGATCAGTTGATTCAATTGAAACGTTTGGACTTGTTGATGGACCAGGAATTAGAACAGTTATTTTCTTAAATGGTTGTAGCTTAAGATGCAAATATTGTCATAATCCAGAAATGTGGGATTTAAAAGATAAAAATTATAGTGTTTCAGACGTTGTATCTAGAATACTTAGGAGTAAACCATATTTTAAAAATGGTGGTGGTGCAACATTTTCTGGAGGAGAACCTTTAATGCAAAGTGAGTTCTTATTAGAATGTGCTAAAAAATTAAAAGAGAATGGTATACATGTTGCTATTGATACAGCTGGTATATGCAAGAATTTTAATTCTGAAATATTTAAATATATTGACTTAGTTTTATTGGATATAAAACATATTACTAAAGACGGATTTAACGATGTAACTAGTAGAGATTATTTTGATATGTATATGAAATTTTTAGAAGAGTTAAATAAGAGTAATATTGAAGTATGGATAAGACAAGTTATTGTACCTGGTATTCATGATAACGTTACTTATATGAAAGATTTAGTAAAGTTCATTAAGAATAATATCAAGAATGTTAAAAGAGTTGATTTCTTACCTTATCATAAACTTGGTAGTGAGAAATATGAAGCTTTAGGACTTACTTATCCTTATAAAGATAAAGAAGAAATGAATAAAGATAAATGCGATGAACTTTATAAAATATTTATGGAAGACTTTAATAATTAAGTCTTCTTTTTCTTTACGTAAAGTTTTAAAAAAATGTCTATTTGTTTGATGTATAAAAAAATATGTGGTAGGGTAGAAACTGTTTTGAAGAAGAAGGGTGTGGTTTTATGAAAATTATTGCAGATTCAATAAGTACTGGAACTTGTTGTTTTGTTCAAGTTAGAGATTTAAAGTATATATGGGAGACTTCTAAGAATAGAACTATAAGAGATTTTTATCTGTCATTGGAAGAAAAAGAAATATCTCAAAATGATTTTGTTAAAGTAGTTGATGCTGATATTTTGAATACTATTTTAAATGAAGAAGCTATTATTGATTTTAGTGAATATATGAAAAGATCTTATTTTGGTTTAGCTACTGAAATATTAAATAGAGTATCAGATATTTATAATTATGGAGAGAAAAAGAAAAATAGACATATGATTGATGATTTAAAGGATATTATTGCATATAAGAATAAAAGTTTAGATTATCGTATACCAATTGTTTCTACGGGAAGGATTGTTTATATGTCATGTAATTTAGCCTTTTCTACGACGCAATTTGATAATGTGTATTTATTTAAAACTTTGGATGGTGATGATGCAAGTAAGCCAGAATATCGTAATTTTTTATTAGAATGTATTTTGAGTATGTATGATATAGAATATTCTTCATATGATAGAAATAGTTTAGATTATAGTTTGATTAAAGAAGGAAATATGATGGTAGTTACGATAAAAGCTACTAAGAAGAAAAGCTTTGCAGAGAGATTAAGTAAAAGAATAGGTAAAGTAAAAGACTCAAGAGGTTAATCTTGAGTCTTACTTTTATATATAATAGTTATTTTAAGACAGCATTTGATAAGTTAGTAAAGAAATCTTGCATAATTGTAAGATATGTTTCTTTATTATTTCTTTGTTCTTCTGTTAATGTATTCATCATATCTATTTCTACTAATTCAACATTATAGTTATCGACGATATCCTTTATACTATCAGATATTTTATTTTTATCAGCTACAAATATTTTAGTATATGTTTTATTTTTAAATTTATTTTTAATACTAGTGGATATATTGTTTTCATTACTAATATTTATTATATTAAATCCGTATTTTTCTAAGAATCCCAATGAATCGTATGCAATTACAATAGTATTATTTCCATCTTTTATAGCTGCTTCTGCGATATTGCGCAGCTCTGCATCAAGTGATGTTAATTCTTCGATTAGTTGATTATAATTCTCTTCTATTTTTACTGTCGCATATTTAGAATTAATTATTTCTTCTAAATCCTTTTTTATAGTATTAGCTAACATAAGGTAGTTATTAGGATTTAACCATAATTCTTCGATTCCATATTTATATGGTAGTCCATAAGAAATATCTATTAAATCTATTTTTTTGTTTTTATTTATAAGTGTTTTTGCAATTTCTTTTTCATTAGTTAGTCCGTTATATACAAATATATTGCTATTTTTAGCATATTCTTTCATTTTTTTATCAGACAATGTATGTTCATTTACATCAGTATCGTTTGGATAGATAGTTGATATTTTACTATTTTCTCCATATAATTTATTTACTAAGTATTCGGCAGGGTAGATTGTAGTAGTTATATTAATGTTTTCAATTTTTTCTTTGTCAAAACATCCGGAACATATTAGGATAGTTATTAGGCATGTAATAGCCATTATAATTTTCTTTTTCATTAATTAATCCTCCTTTAGGTTAATGATATAATTAATTTTACTATAATTTGATTATTTTGTAAAATATGTTTAGTAAATATTAAAATATTTTGATATAATTAAAATG
>DEUO01000102.1:4127-5168 GCA_002362595.1 Caryophanales bacterium UBA3260 | reverse complement strand
GAGTATTATTAAATTATGAAAGGAAGAATGATAGAAAGAAACAAAAATTAGAAATTTATTAATTAATAAAATGTATAAAAATAAATTTAATTATATAATATAAACCCTATACAATTAAATAACATATAGACTCAAACTCACACTTTTTTAGGAAAGATTTTTATCTTTCCCTTTTTTTACGCATTTTTCCGTAAAGAAGAAAGCTATAGTGATTGCTTTTTGATACTTATTGTATTATTCTTGATATATATGAAGGAGAGATTAGTGTGAGTAGTGAAGAAACAAACAACCAAGAAAATAATGTTGGTTTAGAAATGCCAGCAGTATCAGAAGCAAAAAATGAAGAAGTGAGTATGGAGGTTACTAGTCAGGCAGAACAAATAAATCAATCTAATAATGTATTACCTGAACAAAATGTAAATAGTAATCCAATGCCACAACCTGTACAAAGTCCATATGTTGGACAACAACAAGTAGGAAATGTTCCTAATAATGAAAAAAAGAAATTGGATGTAAAGGTTATTGTAGCAATAGCAGTTGTAGCTGTAATATTTTTAGTATTAATTTTTATGTTGATATCTGGTAGTGGATCTAAAGGCAAAGCTAAGAAGTTTGCTAAGTATTGGGTTAAAGGAGATTCACAAAAAATAGTTGAATTGTATCATGAAGATTTTGTAGATAAACAATCTACTGGTTCTAAAAAGGACTTTAAAGATGAATTTAAGGATACTTTTAAGGATCGTAAAGATGATGATATTGTCTTTAAAGGTTATAAGATAATAGATAAGTATGTACCAAATAAGAATCTATTAGATGATTATAAAGAGAATATTGAAAAATATTATGATATAGATGAAAAAGATGTTAAAGCTGTAAATCAATATTTAGTTAAGTTTAAATATGAAGAAGATGGCGATAAGAAAGTAGATTATGAACAGATTATAACTGTTAAAGTTAAAGGCAAATGGTATGTTTTTTCAACTATAATGTAATTAATAGAAGAAATTTTGGAAAAGAATGATATAATTCATATTTAAACTT
>DEUO01000102.1:0-3975 GCA_002362595.1 Caryophanales bacterium UBA3260 | reverse complement strand
AATATAAATTAGGATTAGAAAAATTAGGTAGATAATCTACCTTTTTTTATGTTATAATTTTTTTAATGGTATTATGAATATACTATTATAAGTAAAGGTGAATTTAAATGAATGAAATTTTTAAATATATTATAGTTTTTTTGGTATCTATGGTACCACTTATAGAGTTAAGGGGAGCTATTCCTATTGCTGTTGGTTTAGGACTTCCTAAGTTGATTTCTTTTATTATTGCTATTATAGGTAATATGTTACCGGTTCCAATTATTTATCTTTTTTCTAGAAAGGTATTGGAATGGGGTAAAGATAAAAAGTATATTGGTAAGTTTTTTACTTGGTGTTTGTTAAAGGGTGAAAAAGGTGGTAATAAGTTACAAGCTAAAGCTGGTAAAGGTTTATATTGGGCATTATTAATGTTTGTTGGAATTCCCCTTCCTGGTACAGGAGCATGGACTGGTACTTTAGCTGCTAGCATTTTAGATTTAGATTTTAAGAAGACTGTACTTGCTGTAATGGGTGGTGTTTTACTTGCTGGGCTTATTATGATGGCTGTATCATTTGGTTTATTTGAGGTGATTTTTTAGTGGAAACAGTAGTATATTTAGTTCGTCATTCAGAATGTGCTGCTAAGAGTAATGTTAATAAGATAAAGGTAAGTGATTCGGAGCAATATTTTAATGAAAAAGCTATTTTGTCTGTTAGTGGTGAAAAAAGAGCTGAAGAATTAAGTAAAAATAAAGAATTACAGAATATAGATGCAGTTTATTCTTCTAATTATGTAAGAGCTTTAGAAACTGCTAAGTATTTTGCTTTAGAAAATAATACTATTATTAATATAGACGAACGTTTAAATGAAAGAAGAATTGGAAATTTTGGTACTTTGAAAGGAAAAGATTTTCATTGTTTACAAGCTAGAGATTTTGATTTTAAATTATCTGGTGGGGAATCAATTAATCAGACTAAAAAAAGAATGTCTGATGCTATAAAAAATATTTTAATGTTTGAAGCAGGTAATAGAGTAATTGTTGTATCTCATAGTACAGCTATTATGTCAATTTTAAGTGCTTGGTGTACAATAGGTCATAATTATGAAGATGATGTAATTTTATCATATGGAGATGAAACAATTATTGATGGTCATTTTACTGCTCCAATGGTTTTTAAAGTAGTATTTGATGGTATGAATGTGTTAAGTGTTTCGTATTTAGATATAGTATAAATATGTAAAGATTATTACGTATAATAATCTTTTTTATTTGTAAATATTTATGTCAATCTTTATTATATCTTTTTAAGGAATTATGTGGTTTATTAAAAAAAATAAATAAAAGTGTATTTTTTACACTTTTATTTTATGGCTTGATATGTTATATTGAAAATGTAGAGATAATATAGGTAAAAGGAGAGTTAAATTATGAAAGTTGTAATGCTTGGAAATAATACCAAGAAAGAAATTGAAAAGAGGTTGCAAATTGTAGCTTCTGCTGGAAACTTATCAAGAGCAGATGGTACTGTAACTCAAGTAATTGAAAATCATAATGATTATGAGACTAATTTAAAGTTAGCAAGAGCGATTGTTGGTTATGGACATAAGTCTATATCTGAACATGATTATTTGGTTTTTGCTTTAGAGGACATAACGCCAATTATTGAACAAATTATAATTGGTTATAGATTAACATCATTTACAGTTAAATCAAGAAGAAATGTTGATTTTAGAAGTGTAGGATTTTATGTTCCAGATTTTAAAGATAAAGATGGAAATATATTAAAGAATAATAGAAAGTTACAAAAAGAATATAAGAAATATATGCAGTCTTTATTTGATAAATATGGTGATTTAGTTGATGAGGAGATTCCAGTAGAAGATTGTCGTTATATTTTACCATATTCTTATCATAGTAATTTAATTATGGGCTGTGATGCTAATGAATTACTTAATATGACAAGTGATATGTTATATGGAAAGATATCTAATATTACTGAAGTTCATGAATTGGGATTAAAACTTGCTGATATGATAAGAAAGTATGTTCCATATTTAGGTAGAGCTTTAGATAATGAGAAAGATAAAAAATATTATAATGATAATTTACAATTCTTAGACGGATTGGTTGATCAAGTTGATGCACCACAACAAGTAAGTTTAGTTGATGGAGTCGAATTAATCAATTATACAGATAATGCTGATTGGATAATCTTAGTTAGTACATTAATGGCTAGATATCAATATACTTATGAACAAGCTGAGAATGTTTTACGTGAACTTGCTAAAGTTCAACCTACTATTAATAGAGATTTAATGCAAGGAATTATTAATAATAAGCAACAAAGAGAACTTGAACAGGTATCATTTTCTTTTCAAATACCAATTTCTCTTGCTGTATTAACACATATTACAAGACATAGAATGCATTCTTTATTAGTTCCTGAATTTACTAGCTTTAATTTAGGAAATTATATAACTCCAGAAACTGTTGCTAAAGATCATAAAACTGAATATGATCAAATATTTGCAGATAATGAATTGACTAGAGATTATTTTGCTTCTCAAGGAGTTAGAGATGAGGATTTAATATATTTCTTATTATCAGGAAATGCTTGTAATATTACTACAACAATGAATGGTCGTACATTAGAATGGATAAGCAGAATGCGTTGCTGTAATAAAGCGCAATGGGAAATTAGAAATATTGCTAATCAAATGGTTGAAGAAGTCTCTGTACCAGGTATTGCTCCCTTATTAGGAGAAGGTCTTGGTCCTACATGTAAGGTATTTGGATATTGCAATGAAGGAAAAGATAGTTGTAAAAATAGAGGAGTTGTTATTAAAAAGAAAGAAATTAAAAAGGAAGTTTAAGACTTTCTTTTTTTTATAGATAGAAGTAAAATTTATATAAAGAAGAAATAATCATAAAATATTTATATCTTTTCAATAAATGTTTTTTTTGATAGTATAGTGGGCGTAAGTAGGTGATATAATGCTTGAATATAAATTAGTTAATGCACAAGATAAGGATATGGATATCTTAACAAGTATTAAATTAGTAACAATGATTGATGATGAAATGGATAAAGTATTACCATATGCAGAAAAGAATAAAATTAAAAAAAGTGTATTCATGAATTTAGAGAGAACTTGTGAAGAGTATAAGATTATTTATGTAAATAATAAGATAGCTGGTGCTTATTTAGTATTGCCTCATGAAGATGGATATATTATTGATGAGTTATATTTATTTAAAGAATATAGAAATAAAGGATTAGGAACTGAAATAGTTAGTAAGTTAAAGAAACAATATCCAGTACTTTATATATGGGTTTATAAGAATAATAAAGATACAATAAGGTTTCTAGAAAGAATGGGATTTACTATTGCTGTTAAAGGTCGTACTTTAATTATGAAGTGTGATCATGTATATTTAAATATAAAGGATAAATTGTCTGATATAAGATTAGGATATAGAGATAAAGAAGGAAGATGGTATCAGATATATCAAGATAGATATGATGCTACTTTTGTTTTACAAAGTCCAAAACAATTATTAGAGAGTAAGATAGGTTCTTCTTTTGATCAAGTTGAATTAGAAAGAGATTTAATAACTAAATTAGGAGTTGATTTAAGAACATATTTTATTTATTATCCAGATGAAACATTTTTATATGCACATTCATTTTTAATATATAAAGATGAGAGTAATTATTATTGGATAGAAAATGCATGGCGTAAATATAGAGGATCGCATATTTATAAAACAAAGCAAGAATTATTTGATGATATTCTTCATAAGTTTGTAGATACAATACCTAATGGTGAATTTAAAAAAGTAAAATTATATTTATATGATAAACCTAGATATGGTATTTCTTACACTAAATTTATTGATAATTGTCTTAATAGCAAGAGTATTAAAGTTAAATAAAAGAATTATAATTTATAATTCTTTTTTTTATGGGGAATATCATCAAATAATTCTT
>DEUO01000050.1:18244-18724 GCA_002362595.1 Caryophanales bacterium UBA3260 | reverse complement strand
AGTATATGTTATTATCTTTTTTATTTGTTAGTTATATATATCTTATAATAACATCTATCATATCATTATTATTTCTAAATACAGACATAACTATCCCTAAATTTATCTTAATAATCCTCTTAAATCTATCTCTAATATACTATAACATAACAAATAAAAAAGATAATAACATATACTTTATACCAGCTATATCTTTAATAAATAGTATCTTTTTAAGTAACATATTAATTATAGATAAACTAAATATAATGATATTTATAGATATCCTAATAATATCTATAACAACATATTTATCATATATATCAAAAAAGATAAATCAATTCACTATAATATCTATTATCTATATAATATGTACAATAATATTCTATGATTTATCTCCATACATTACATGTACTATATTACTTATGTTCTCATATATTCATTACATCTCTAAATCTAAAGATATATTTAAATTCTTATTATATACATCATCTCTAATAC
>DEUO01000050.1:17386-18000 GCA_002362595.1 Caryophanales bacterium UBA3260 | reverse complement strand
TATTATATACATCATCTCTAATACTATTAAGAACAATCTTTAAAGATTTAGAACTACTATCTATTACAGTAGTTAATATAGGATCATATTTAATATATGCATTCTTAGTAATAAGAACAATACTATCTAAACATATGATAGAATATAAATTCCTAGAATACTTTATTCTAACTCTTATAAATATGATAGCTATCTTCTCGTATAATAATGAAATGGATGGTATTCTATATTGTATCCTGTTATTAGGACTTGTTATTATCGGATATAATAATAAATATGGTCCACTATTCATTACTTGTTTAATATTCATATTATTTAATGCTTTAATATTAACAAGAGAATTCTGGTTAAGTATTCCATGGTGGATATATGTTTTAGTAACAGGTATTATATTAGTATTGTTTGCTAGTCGTAATGAAAATAAAACAAATGAAACTAAAAGTAAATTAGATGAACTAAAAAATAAACTAGATTTATAAATATTTAATATATAAATATCATATTATTAAGTATAAAAATTATTTCTTCATAATTGACAAAGACTATATATTAGTGTAAAATACTTTGTATATGGAGAAATAATGGGGCTTTAGCCAAGCGGTAAGGCAAGGGAC
>DEUO01000050.1:492-17089 GCA_002362595.1 Caryophanales bacterium UBA3260 | reverse complement strand
TAGCCAAGCGGTAAGGCAAGGGACTGCAACTCCCTGAGCACCGGTTCAAATCCGGTAGGCCCCTCCAATAGACTGGTACTACAAAATTTTGTAGTTAGTATAGAAGAGTCATTGCAAACAAAGGGTTTGTAATGATTTTTATTTGCAGTGAAATGGTAAATAAAATGGAATTTAAAGCAAAAGATTTGATTAGAGATTTAGACTTTGAAAAGAAGTTAAAGACAATATGTAGTTTTAATAATGCAAAATGTGAAGTTAGGCAAGGAAGAATATTAGACATTAAAGGAACAAATATTAGTTTTATGGAAGCACATAGAATTGATATTGAAGTAAATGGAAAGAATTTGTTATTGTTGTATTATGATAAGGACAATTTATTTTTATATGATAGAAGTATGCAGATAAGCATTAAGCAGTTTTGTAGACTATTAGAAGAAATAAGGAGTTGTTAGATATGGCAAAGGCAAAATTAGGCATAGGACAAATGGAGATAAATAAAAAGTTTGAAAGTTTTGAAGAAGCATATAGTTATGCAAAAAATTTAAAGCAATTTATTTATGATGTATGTAAGGCAAAAGCAGATAAAGGTTGGATGGCACAAGCAATGATAGTTGTAAGTGAGACAAAAAGGAATGCAAGTAAATTAAAGTGTGTAGATGGTAAGTATGTATTAGTTAATAATAATGAAGTTATAGACAAAGTATATAAGGGAGCATTTAAGACAGATTGGCACTTGCATATTTTAGTAGTTAGTAGGCCAAGTGAAGCATTTAGGATAGCAATAAAAAAGTATGTAGATAAAAATTGGATAAAGATAGAAAATATTTATGATTATGAAGACTTTGATGTAGAAGATTTAAAAAAGAAAGTATATAAGAAATATTGTAATATAAATATGGCAAAATATTTTATAGAGCAAAGCACAGCAAGGTTATTTTGTAATTATAATTTTGGTAATGGAGAAGATATTAAATATAGTTTAAAGGACTATTTTAAAGAGTATATGCAATTAGAAGATAAAAGAAGAAAAGCATATAGAAAGTATTTAGGGCATTGGTCGGAAGAAAGATTATTAAAAGATTTAGCAAAGGCAGAAAGCAAGTTTAAGGAAATAGAGGATTATTATTATAGTTTGTCAGAGAGTAAGGACAAGGAAATGGTAAAAGAGTTTTTAGAGTTTGTAGATAATAGAGAGAATAAAAAGAAGTTTAAAAAGAAAGAAAAATTGCACGATTTACAGAAAATATTGAGTGATAATTTTGATGAAGTTGACTTATTTGCAGGCTGGTAAAAGACATTAAGAAAAGAATAAAGACTAACATATAATATATATTAAAGTAATTTATAAATTGGGCACAAAAAAATTATAATGTATTATTTAAATTATATATTAAATATAAAAGTAAATAGGACTATTATAGTTTTAAGAGGTATAAATGTAGTTAGTATTATATTAGTGTAAGTAGGACATAGTGGAATAAATGGTAAAGTAGTAAGTTAAAAAGTATTAGATATTGTAGGTAGTACAATGAACGAAGTGAATTGATAATTTTTAGACTATGTTTTTAGACTTATAGGTTATAGCAAAAGTTAGGTAGTATTTTGGAGGTGGTAAAGCAAAATTTTAGCGAGATTTTAGTAAATTTGAATGACAATGCAATTTAGACGCTAACGACATTTAATTTGAAGTAATATAAATTATAGCGTAAGGAAATAAAAAAGGCACTATGAAAGTGCAATTAGGCGAGAATTAAGAGTTTTATTTGTCATTTAGACCATCAATATATGCTTCAACTTTTATTTGGTTTTCAGATGATAATTTGTTAATTTTAGTAAGTAATTGAAATTGTTTATCATCAATATTAGTAGGTTTTAGACTAGAAACAGGCAAGTCATAAGGTGTACGACAAAGTAAGTAATCAATATTAGTATTAAAATAATCAGCAAGTTTAATCAAAACTTCTGTACTTGGAACTATTTTATTACGTTCGTAAGAGCTTATTGTTTCTTGTGTCAGACCTATATCCATTGCTGATTTTAATTGGTAAATGTCCCTTTTTGTTCTCAATTCTTTTATATTATTTTTAATTGTATCCATAGTATTACCACCTATATATAATTTTAAAGAATTATTTGACTTGTGATAGCGCTGTGGATACGAATACAAACAATTGATAATTGTATTTATTTTAAATCAAATATATTATATAATATAGATATGGTTGTGGTTATGTGGAAAAAGATAATAGACAAAAAGAGTATGTAAGTAATCAAAGAAGCAAAAGATTAAAGTTTATAACAAAGGTTGGGATCCCTTATCTTATTATTGCAACATTAATATTTGTCTTTGGATATGATAAACCAATGTTTGATAACAACAAACTAATTGAATTTTTTCCACCATTTATCTTTCTATTTTTAATTATTATATTTATAGCAATCAAGAAATATAGAATTGCTAAACTATGCCCTAATTGTGGTGCAGAAATTAAAAATGTTAAAAAAGATTGTATAGTAGGCAAAACTGAATTTTTAGGAACAGTTGATAAAACTGAATATAAAAATATGTCAACAACAATTAAAGGTAAAACAGTATATCCTCGTGGTGGCTATTCCATGAGAAATAGTGTTATGGAACATACAAGTGAAAGTACATACGAAGTTAATCAAAAAGTTCCTGTGAATAAAACGTACTATGTTTATAATATAGAATATAGGTGTAAAAATTGTAATGAAGTATTTTACAATTATAAATTTGAAAGTCCAAAACCATTACATACTAAAAAATAAAATATAATTTATAATTATTTATATATGTTTTAGAATTATGTTTTGTGGTATAATGAATTTAGTTAAAAAAGGAGTTATGCCACATGAATTTAGAAAATAAAAAACAAGTAATGCTTACAATGTATGATGAAGCAAAGAAAATGTTAAATGAACTATGCCCTAGTGATATTGATTTAGAAAAATATTTTAATTTGGAAAAAAGTTTTAAAACAAAAAATGATATTTTATTTACTTTGTTAATTTCATTACAAGATAAACAAATGTCATATAATGTAATTGGAATTTTAAGACCAGAAAGAAAAGAAATATTTAAAAAGTTATTATTTGATTTTGATTGTAATATGATATTAACTAATTATGATGAAGAAAGTCTTTTAATTGCTTTTAGTAAAAACTTTAATATAAATAATATTGATAGCAAACAAAACTTATGGAGATTATATGCTAAATCAGTTATATCATCAGCACAATTTTTAAATACATTTAATAGTGCTGAAGAATTTGATACATTTGTTAATAAGTACAATGATAATAAATTAGAACTAATTACATTATTGCAAAGTAAGATATATGGTTTAGGTTTTGCTTTGGCTTGTAATTTTTTAAAGGATTTAGGATATAAAGATTACTCTAAACCAGATGTTCATATAAAAGATATATTTTTAGCATTTGATTTATGTAGTAATGATGAGTATAGTGTTTTCAATTCAGTGGCTGAAATGTCAGCTATTGTAAATGATAGTGCTTTTAATATTGATAGATTATTTTGGCTAATATGTTCAGGTAAATTATATTTAGATGATGTCAATATAGGAAGACACAAAGAGGAATTTATAGAAAGGGTTATGGATAAATTAGATAGCAATAATATGGAAATGGAACAAGTCCAACCTACTATAAATATAAATGATATAAATAGTGATAACGATAACAATATAATTATGTTAGGTACAACGAAATGTAGCAAATTTAAAAACAATTATAAATATGATTATGCAAGAATTACACTTAACGATAAAATAACAGAAACATTCTTTGGTAGTGATGGCAAAGATAAAAAAGTAATAGATGTCATAATAAAATATGATAAAACCAAGGATGCTCTTATAATTGAAAAAATTGTTTAATACCAATTGAAAAAGTATACCTTTTCAAATAACTCAAATTCATATGATTTTTGGGTTTTTTATTATTTGGAAAAGTCTGTTTATATTTTTACAAATATTTGAAAAAGATTGATAGTTTTACAAATACCAATGAATTTAAGATTTTTTTATGTTTCATCTTTTTTTCTTTTTAAGCAGGATATATATTATTATTGTAAAGGAGGTTCAACGTGGATAAGAAAGATATAAAACAACAAATAGCAAGAATGATAGCAGATGCATATTATGATGTTTTATTAACAGGCTTTGAAGAACAAGAAAAAAGATTTGTAGTTACATTGTCAGTAATTGATTATTTAGCAACATTAAAAGAGAAAAAAATAAAATATAGTTTAATAGATGTGTTTACAGACACAATTGTGAATCAGATGTATGTTGAAGCAGATAATTATATAGGTAGAAAATAATTAAATTAGTATTTAGAAATGGTGGTAGCAATGAATAATAGAGTTTATGGTTATGCAAGAGTAAGCAGTAAGGAACAGAACGAAGAAAGACAAATAAAGGCACTTGTTGAAAGTGGTGTTGAATAAAGATTTATTTTTTTAGATAAAGAAAGTGGCAAAGACTTTAATAGAGAGCAATATAAAGTATTAAAGAACGCATTAAGAGAGAATGATGTTTTAGTTATAAAGAGCATTGATAGACTTGGCAGAAACTATAATATGATTATTGAAGAATGGCGAGATATAACGAAAAATATTAAAGCAGACATAAAAGTTTTAGATATGGAAATTTTAGACACTAGTAAGAATAAAGAATTATTAGGTACTGTTATTAGTGATATTGTGCTTGGCTTGTTGTCATATGTAGCAGAACAAGAAAGGACTTATATTAAGCAAAGGCAAAGAGAAGGAATAGATATAGCAATAAATAAAGGCGTTAAATTTGGTAGACCAAGAATAAGCAAGCCCGAGAATTTTGATGAGCTTGTTTTATTATGGAAAGAGAAAAAGATGACAGCAAAGGAATGTATGACAAAGTTAGGATTAAAAGCAAACACATTTTATAATATGGTAAAAGAATAGCACACTGCCCTATTTTATAAATTTAGCAAAGGTAGAATAATAGAGATTAGTTTTTAATTTGAATTGATTTTAGAAAGGTGTGTATTTATGAATGAAGATAATGATAAAAAGATAGTTGCGATTTATACTAGAGTTAGCACAGAAGAGCAGGCACGTGATGGATATAGTTTAGATATGCAACAAAAAAGAATTAAAGAGCATTGTAATATTTATGATTATGATATATATAAGATTTATGAAGAGCCTGGAATAAGTGCTCAAAATACGATAGATAGACCAAAATTTAATGAGATGGTCGAAGATATGAAAGCAAAAAAATTTAATGTGATAGTAGCACTTAAAATAGATAGAGTTAGCAGAGATTTAGTAGACTTTTTAAAGTTTATGGCACTAGCACAAGAATATAATTGTGATGTTGAATTTATATTAGATAAAGTAGACACAAGTACAGCAAGTGGTCGTATGATAATGAATATTTTAGCAGTATTTGCACAATTTGAAAGAGAAGTAATTGTTGAAAGAACTAAAGATGGTGTAAAGGGTGCAATAGAAGATGGTCATTTTAGTGGTCCTCCCCCATTAGGCTATAAAAGAGAAAATAAAAGATGGGTAATTGATGAGGAAAAAGTAGACTTGGTAAAAGAAATTTTTAATTTATGTTTAGAGGGTAATACATATAGTCAGATTTCAAGTATTATGAAAGCAAAAGGTCTTAATAAGATGTTTGTAAGATATAAGAAAGATAAAAAGACAGGCAAAGAAGTTGCAGTATATAGGAAATGGGAAGAAGACTCAATAGGAGCAATTTTAAATAATAAAGCATATATAGGAATATATGAATGGGGCAAGTCAAGTAAAGATAGAGAAATTGTAGAGATAAAAGGTAAAATCGAGCCGATTATTAGTGAAGAAGTATTTTGGCAGTGTCAAGAAAGAATTAAAAGGAATAGCAGAAATTATTATAGAAGTAAAAATTATTTATTTATGCAAAAAATTAAGTGTCCAAGTTGTGGCAGAATGATGGCTTGTAATGGTGCTAAAAAGAAAGATGGTCGAGAATATTTATATTATAAGTGTAAAGACTGTGATGATTATATTAGAGAAGAAAAAATTGAAGAAGCATTAGTAGATAAGTTGCAAGATATATTAGAGTTATATTTGGCAGTAGAAGGCACATATTTTGCAATTGATAGTGAACTAGCGGAAGAATTTAATAAATGCAAAATAAATAATAAAGTTAGGTTTGTACTTGATAGGAACATTATTGAAGAAAAATTGAATTTTGTTAGCAAAAATGAATTATTAAAAGATTTATGGGATGTTGCAGATTATGAGACAAAATGCAATTTTATAAATAAATATGTTGACTATATAGAGATTAAAAAGACGGAAGATGGAAAAAATGCAAGTATAGATGTTGTTGGCATAAATATTTTAAGCAATATGGTACAGATGATGGCAGAGTTAAGCAAAAATAATATGATAGATGAAATAATTAGTCGTGGAGGATTTAGAGTTAGTAAAGCAATATATAAAAGCAGAAAAGAAGCAGATAAATATATTGATATATTAAAAAAGAGATATGACTTTAATGTAATTGATATAGCAAAGAATAAAGACTATTATGTAAATGATATTTTATTATTTAAAGTAATAGGAATTGAGCCCACAAGGAAAGTAGAAAAAGAAGAAATTTTATTATTAGAACTTGGAGAAAAAAATGAAGAAATAATAGAATAAATATTGTATTAAAGCATAAAATATGATACATTAAATTTGTAAAAGAAAGGCATTGCGAATGGAATTTTGAAACCCATTTGGTAATGGCTCCAATTAGTATTTAAAAGAGATTTCATTTTGAAATCTCTTTTTACTTGAAATGTGGCATAAAATTAATATTATTACTTTACAAATAAGAACACTTGTATTTTTCTATATATTCAACCATTGGGCGAGTCAACTCGCCTTTTAGGTTCATTAACTAAACTAATTATAATCTCTAAAAATATGATATGATTATACTAGAATAGAGGTATATAGAAATGAGAATAGATAATTTTTATTTTGTAGTAGATGATATAGAAAAATCTACAAAGTTTTATACTAAACTTTTAAATGAAGAACCATCAACTATTACAGAAAATAGATGGGCTGATTGGAATAATACAAATAACCAAATTTATTTTGGAATTATAAGTTCTAAAGCTACTGGAAGTAAAAAATATATTGGTAATAATGGAGTATTAGGTTTATATACAGATAATATAGAAGATTCATTTAAAATATGTCAAAAACTGGGCGCAAAAATTCTATACGAACCAGAATCTATACCTAATAGTAAAGATAATTACATATGCTTTGCTATAGAAGACTTAGATGGTAATAAAATAGAAATAGCTAGTTATGACAAACAGATAAGATAAACAAAAAAAGTTCTTTTAACTAAGAACTTTTTTAACTACCTAAAACTAGTCTCTTAATACTACCATTATCGCCACTATCAATAGACAAACAACTATCAAAAGAAATAACTTTAGAAAAATCTATCTTACCATCACTATCAACATGACAATTAATCGCCATCTCTCAATCATATTTGGAAATAATGTGATAATTGTTATTATGTGGTATAATATATAACAGAGGAAATGTATCAGATAATAGAAATATTTGAAGGAATTACGCCTATGAAAATGAAATGTTTATCTATATGAATAAGAAAAAATATAGGTTAGAAAAATCTGGAACCCTATCGTATTAATAGTTGTACTAGATGAATTAAAAAAACATATAGCACACAAAACATAACTTCTTATTTAGGAATGAACGAAAAACATTATAAAAAGCTATCTGATTTCATTAAAATATAAAATTAAGGTGATTTATATATGGATTTAATTAAAATAGGTAAATTTATTTCTTTAAGGCGAAATGAAAAAGGTCTGACTCAAGAACAACTTGCTGATCGTTTAGGAATTACAGGTAAATCAGTATCAAAATGGGAACGAGGAGTAAATATGCCTGATATTGAAAAACTAGAGCAACTATGCGATGTTCTTGATATCACAATTGCTGAATTACTAAACGGTAAAAAATCAGATTTTACATTTAATGATTTAAATAACAAATCTTTTTTAGAAGTTGTAAAATATTATTTTAAAAATTTCAAAAAAATGTATATTTACGTGTTATTTTTATTACTATTTATTTGTTGTTTTTTTACTCTTGCAACATTTATGTTTAATAATTTTAATAAAAATCAAATTTATACTATAAGAAGTTTGGACGAACAATATGAAATAAATGGTTATTTAATATTAAATCAAGATAGAAATCTTTTTATTATGAATGACTTAAATTTTCAAGGAGATGTCGTCGGAACACCTAATGAGCCACGTTTAAAACTTATTAATATCTTTATTACATACGATGATAAGAATTTGATGTCTTATACTGAAAATGTTGATGATAATAAAAGTAATCAATTAAGTTCTGTGTTAGATAGTTTATCTTTTTCAATAGATGATGATAAGCAAAGTAACTCTAGTATAATAAATTATAAGTCCGATTTTTCTAAGATAAAACTAAAGATTGAATATTTAACAAATGATGACAAAACAGATTCTATTGAAGTTGATATGGATTTTGAAAAAATATTTTCCAACAATAAAATTGTGTACTAAATAATAGTAAAACTTAATTCTACTTTTAGGCGACTTAATTCGCCTATTATTTCCTTTATTTTATTAGAATATTTATTTAAAATTTTTAATGAAGGAGGGAAATATGAAAAGAAGGTTATTATTATTTATGGTATTGCTTTGCTTTCCAGTAATTACTCTAGCTAAAGAATCAGAAAATATTTTAGCTCAAGAAATAAAATATTATAAAACTACAACTATTAATAAAGGCACAATAAGTGTTATGTCAAATAGTTTAGGAGTAAATACTGTAGAAATATCAAAAGAGGAATATGAATCAAGTAATTCTAATAATATTATGCCAAATACTATAATTGAAACAGAGTATAAAAAAATGACTACAACTATATCTAAAGTAAATTCTAATTATAGATATAAAGTAAATTTAGAATGGAAAAATATTCCTAAAATAAGAAGCTATGATACTATTGCGATAGGATTTCCGTCAAGTGTAAAGCCTAAAATGACACCTATTTTTTCTGAAGAATATTGTAATTCTAGTGGATGCCATAATACATCAGGATATCATTATATGTATAGTGGAAAAAATGGTGTTGGTGTTACATTTCAAGTTCCGTCAGGTGATTTAAAATCAATGAACCAAACTTTATATGTTGATATGGAAAAGAATACTTCATCTACCATAATAACTCAATATGCTTATGGCGATTATGCTCATGCTGTTAAAAGTATATCTTTAGGTAGTGCTAAAAATTATACAGTAAGCACAATCGGTATAAAATATGATAGTTCTAATATTTCATATTATGATGAGATAAATTACGCTAGAGCAACTTGGAATGGAAATTGGTAAAAGAGGTTCTTCAAACGAAGAACCTCTTTTATGTATTATCTAAATTGTATTCAAAATATTTTATAATATTATTTACAGCTTTCAATTGTTCTATCTCATATTTTATCTGCTTTTCATAATTTTGTTGCATTTCACTTTTTGCATTTATTCTATATATTTCGTTATTTTTATATATATTATTAAAATCTTTTTTCTCTTTTATTTCAGTTATTGAAACGATGTAATCATAAACTATTTCATATTCAGTATTCCTTAATTTTTCATAATCTTCTATATAAAAACTACTTCTAGGAAAATGTGTTATGTCTTTTAAATAGAATTTTTCTTCTTTTCTCAAAAATGACATATTTAAGGGATTTATATAATATGTAATTTCCCCACATAGAACATCATTAATTAAATCATAATCTTTATTATTATTATATTTTTCATTTAATTTGAATTTTGTTGAGGGGTCATTATCGATTGTACAAATATTATTTAGTCTATTTATATTGTCGTTTAGTAAATTATCTCCCTCAATATATAGTTCATATGTTTTTTCAGTTATTTTAACTTCTGTGTTTTCATTAAAAACTCTTATTAGCATTGATGCTAATATAATTATCAAAAATAAAATAATAAATCCAATTACTTTTTTTTCACTTTTTTTCGTCATTATGTATCACCGATTTGAAGATATCATAAATATATATATAAGTAAATGTCTTAAATATGTTTTTTTATACATTCGACCATTGGGCGAGTTAACTCGCCTTTGACGTCCATAGATTCGCCCATAAGGTTGTGGATATTTCATGCGTAAATAATTATATTATCTTTGAGAGTTGTATAATTTTTTAGATTGAGAGGTGAAAGCGAACAAACAAAAATTTTAAAAAAGATATTGATAGAAAGAAGGATTTTTATGAAAAAAAATATTTTATTTATTTTTATGTTATTTTTAGGTATAACATTAATTATAAATAAAGTTGATGCTATGGAAAAAAAAGGAAAAACTTATTTAAATGATTCTGGTGTCGTAATGACAATTGAACAAATACATAACTTGAAAAGTTTAGGATTTAATGAATTTGATATAAATAATATGAATCAAGAGACTTTTGATGCTAATAAAGAGTTAAAAGGAAAAGTTGTAGCTCGAACAACTAAATATTATAAAACAGAGGAAATTATAATAAATGATGCTAATTCTATTACAAGTTTATATTCAACTACTCCAACTTTATCTAGAACTATTGAAGTATCAGAAGATGAGTATGAAAATAGTAACAATTCTATATCTACTTTAGGTTTGACAACAAATGTAGTAAACACAGAATATAAAAGAATGGAAGCGACTATTGTTAAAATTAATGATAGATATAGATATAGAAATACAGTAATATGGAAGAAATTACCTGTATATCAACAAGTTGATATAATTGGAATTGGTTTTGATGAAAAAGTTTATGGAGTACAAACTACTAGAAACTTCCAAGCTTATTATACTTATAACGCAACATGTGGTGAAAATGTTACAACGAATGGCATTTGGAAATTATCAAGTACTGGTTATGCTTTAGCTTTTGAATATCCTCAAATAACAAGAGAACCAGATAATAATTCGGGCTTTTATACAGACTTGTATTTTGAAGTTGGTAAAAATACTACTACTAAAATTGATGTATTAAATGCTTATGGAAGTTATAGGCATGGTAAGGGACTATTAAAGGGAAGTGATATGTCAGGAAGCTTTTCAGTTGGCGCATATGGTATAGGTTTATCTGTAAATTTAGAACCAAAATTTGACAATATTTCAACATCTCAAGCAACGCTTACTGGAATTTCATGGTAAAAAAGACTAAATGAAAATATTTTCATTTAGTCTTTTTTTATTTTAATCTTTTGTATTCTTTTAATAAAAATTCACTTATGTCGCTTAATATTTGAGTTTCTATGATTTCATTGTAAACGTAATCATAATACTCCGTTTTATCTTTTATAAAATGTTTATTTCCAAAATTTACATTATTTTCAACTTCATTTAGAAAAATTTGTTCATTTTCTTGATTTGTACTAATATCAATATTTTTATATAGTTTTAATCTATCAATACAAGTATTTTCAATGTCGTTTCTCTTTTCTTTTAGAATAATTAATTCATTTTTCGAAATTGTATTACTATTTTTAAACTTTTTTGCATAATTTGAGTCTGTATAAAGCTCATTATTATCTTCGAGTTCTAAAAAACACATTCTAATATCTTTAACTAGTAAGTCTAATGTATCTTTATATAAAATATCTTCAGTCTTAATATTTTTTAGTTTCCACCAATCAAAAGTATCATTTGATTCGGTTATTTCATTCATATTTTCTTTTATTTCGTTGATATTAATATCATATAAGTTCCACATTGTATTAATTTTTTTAATATTTATATTTTGATTAAGTTTTATATCTTCTATAAATATTATTCCTATTATAATGGCAGTAATAATAAATATAGAATCAAAAAGTATTTTTTTCATAACCATCACCACTTTCAAAATATCATAATTATATATATAAGTAAATGACTTAAATATGTTTTTTTATACATTCGACCATTAGGCGAGTCAACTCGCCTTTTAGGTTCATTAACTAAACTAATTATAATCTCTAAAAATATGATATGATTATACTAGAATAGAGGTATATAGAAATGAGAATAGATAATTTTTATTTTGTAGTAGATGATATAGAAAAATCTACAAAGTTTTATACTAAACTTTTAAATGAAGAACCATCAACTATTACAGAAAATAGATGGGCAGATTGGAATAATACAAATAACCAAATTTATTTTGGTATTATAAGTTCTAAAGCTACTGGAAGTAAAAAACATATTGGTAATAATGGAGTATTAGGTTTATATACAGATAATATAGAAGAATCATTTAATATGTGTAAAAAAATAGGAGCTAAAATTCTATATGAACCAGAATCTATTCCTAATAGTAAAGACAATTACATATGCTTTGCTATAGAAGACTTAGATGGTAATAAAATAGAAATAGCTAGTTATGACAAACAGATAAGATAAACAAAAAAAGTTCTTTTAACTAAGAACTTTTTTAACTACCTAAAACTAGTCTCTTAATACTACCATTATCGCCACTATCAATAGACAAACAACTATCAAAAGAAATAACTTTAGAAAAATCTATCTTACCATCACTATCTACATAACAATTAATCGCCATCTCTCCAATATCTCCTGTTAAAGTATTTAAAAATTGACTTTCTTTACCATCCATAATCTGTATATAATTACCAATCGGATAACACTTATGTTTTATAGAATCTAATATAATCTCACCATTACTATTTACTATTATCTTTCTATATTGTTCTCTACCATAATCATCAATAAAATCAGTAGTAATACATATATATCTATTTACTATAAAATAACTAAAATCTCCTCTTTCAAAACCTAAATCATATTTCTTATAATCAAAATTAGGAATAATAATATTTAAATTTCTATCAAAAAAATCCATTGTATCATTACTATTAACTCCATAACCGTATGGCGCTGAAATACTATATCTAACTAATTTATAATCAGTTTCTTTCTTACATCCATTTTCTGTATTAATAAGTATTGATTTATCTCCACATACAATAATAAATAAAGATTCATTCTCATCATCAGCACAATATACATCTGATCCTTTTTCTTTTAATACTAAATTAAAATCTTTATCATAAAAATAATAATCTATTAGTTTTATATAATCTTCAAATTCATCCTGACCAACAAATGCATTTTGTACCCAATATGGATATCCATTAATTCGTAAGTGTTCAATTCTTTTACCAGTTTTAACATTAACAAATATATGTCTTCCATTTACTTCGTCATTATGCATAGTAGGTACACATAATTTTAATATATCTCCAATACGTTCACTATCTTTTACTTCACTTAATCCACTAACTTCAATACTTTTAATTAATTCTAGATTAGGTTTATAAATATTTATTTTGTCTTTTAAAACAATAATAATTTTACCGTCATAATATTCTGGTGTAGTTAATATGTCTTCATTTTGTTCAATAACTTTAATACTAGTTACTTTATCTCCCTTTATTTCCATAACAGATAATCTTTTATCTTTATGAACAATTAAATAACCTTCTTCATAATAAATCCAACCCTTAATGTCTTTTAAAACAACTTTTAAATCACTATTTATTACACATCTTTTCTTTTCATAAAAAGGAATATTAACATCTTCTTCACAAAATACATATAATCCATTACCTAGTGAATTTTCAAATTCATAACCTTCAGGCATTGGTAAATATTTTTTCTTTTCAATATCATAAATAGTATTATTACCTTTTCCAATTTGTTTTATAACATGAATAGTTCTATCATCTTGTTTACTTATCGCATACGCATCATCATCATTAAACAGAATTGCTTTAGTATTTAAATCTAATAAACAAGATCCAAATCCATTATTAAGACTTACACATAATCTATCTCCCATTATTAATATATTACGAACATATCCGTAATCAGATAAATCATATATTCTTTTTCCATCAGTCAATATCTTTTGACCATTATCTAAAATAATATATAAGAATCCATCAATATGAGCAATATCTCTTAACTTTACTTTTCTTTTACTCAATTCATTTATTTTAATAGTATCTATCTCTTCCATAAATCCTCACAAAGTTATATAAATTACTTCAATTAATTTAATATTATATCATCTTATTTTATTACATTAAAGTATATAAATAGAGTAGGGACTTATATTAATTGTTAATAAATTATTACTTATTAACAATTAAATTTAAAACTCATAACTTAGTTATGAGTTTCTATTTATCTAATAATCATATCTTCATTATCAGGACCAGTACCAATAAATTTAACAGGTACACCTAAATGTTTTTCAATTACTTCAATATATTTTTTAGCATCCTCCGGTAATTTATCATAATCTTTTTCACCAGCAATATCAAAGTTTGTATCTAACTCTGTATATATTGTTTCAACTTCATTTTCATGGCCAATAATATCATCACTATATTCATCATATATAGTATCATTTAATTTATATCCTACACATAATTTAGCTTTTCCTAATTTACCAATAGTATCTAAATGATTAAGTGCTAAACCAGTAACCCCATTAACTCTAACTGCATATTTTAAAGCCACTAAATCAATCCAACCACATCTTCTTGGTCTCTTAGTAGTAGCTCCATATTCATGACCTAATTCTCTAATAGTATCACCAATTTCATTATTTTGTTCTGTAATAAATGGACCTTCTCCAACACGTGATGCATAAGCTTTACATACTCCATATACATCAGTAATATCACTAGCACCTAAACCACTACCAGTTTGAATTCCACCAATAGTTGGATTAGAAGAAGTAACCATTGGATAATCTCCTAAATCCATATCTAACATTGTAGCTTGAGCGCCTTCACAAATAATGTTTTTATTATTATCTAAAGCTTTATGTAAGAAAGATACTGTATCCATAACATATGGTTTCATTTTATCTCTATATTCTAAATAATCTTTTACTATTTCATCTTCATCTAATAGTGGAAAGCCATATAATTCAAATACTTTATTTTTATTTAATATATTTCTTCTTAGTTTTCTTTCAAAGTCTTCACTATACATATCAATAACTCTAAAACCAATTCTGTTAGCCTTATCCATATAACATGGACCTATACCTCTAGCTGTAGTTCCAACCTTATCATCACCCTTTAAAAATTCTTGTAACTTATCTTCTTCTATATGATAAGGGAATATAATATGTGCTCTTGTACTAATATGTAATTTACTTAAATCTACACTATGTTGATTTAATACATCTATCTCTTCAAATAATACTTTAGGATCAATAACAACTCCATTACCTATAACAGAATCAATATTATTTAATATTCCTGATGGTATTAAGTGAAAAACTATTTTTTCTCCATTAAATTCAACTGTATGTCCAGCATTATTTCCTCCTGTACATCTTAAAGTAATATCACTATTTCCTGCCAAAAAAGTAGATACCTTTCCTTTACCTTCATCCCCATAATTTAGTCCTAAGACTACTGCAACTTTACTCATATTTTACCTCCACATATATAATAGCACACTTTTGGTATTTTGTACCATAAATATTTTAGATTTTAAAAAAAGTAATTATAAAATTACTTTATTAGTAATATAGGCATATGTGTTATTCTACTCATTATATCTCCTATGTTCTTTTTCTTATCTATTTCTAATTCTGTAGGACATAGTTTTATTAATCCATTAAATTTTATAAGATTTACTCTTAATGTCTTATTTACTGCATTAATTCTTGTATTATATCAGTAAACATCTAAATACAGCTTTTCCTATAATAACATCAGCTCCCGTTAATCTACCTAAATCTTTACAATATTTATTATTATTTTAAATATCTTAAATGTATTATTATCTATCTTATGTTAAAATTAAATAAATATAGTATAAGAAAGGAATATAGTATGAAGAATCCTCTACGTTTTCAAGTTACTGAATTTGATTGTGGTACAGTATCATTACTTAATGCTTTTAGCTATTTATTTGAAAGGGAAGAAATACCAGCTGAATTAGTTAAAGCTATTCATAAGTATACTTTAGATTGTTATGATGAAGAAGGCAATTTAGGTCAAGGAGGAACATCAAGAGAAGCAATTAATAAGTTAACTCATTGGATAACTAGATATGCTAATTCTAAGAATTATCAAGTTAAATGTGAACGATTAGAAAAAGAAAATGTTACTTTTAATCGTATATATGAATGCCTAAATAATAGAGGATGTGTTCTAATAAGATGTTGGCAAGATGTAGAACATTATTCAATTATTACTAAAATAGATAAGAAAAAAGCATATATATTTGATCCTTATTACTTAGAAAAAAATTATTTTAATAAAGATAAACAAGTAAGAATAATCTTAAATAAACCATTTACTCACAATCGGATTGTATCTATAAAAAGATTATTTGGTGAAACTAAAAAAGATTTCTCTTTAGGAGAAATCTCAAGAAGAGAATGT
>DEUO01000050.1:0-251 GCA_002362595.1 Caryophanales bacterium UBA3260 | reverse complement strand
TAAATAGAACAGATAATTAATATTAAAACATTTCATTAATTAAATTAGTAGCAATATCATTTTTATTAGTAGCTTCTATATAACTATTATCTTCTCTTATTATATAAGCTATATGTTTATTACATCTAATATTATCTAAATCATTAGCTACTACTAGATTACATCTATTCTTATCTTTTAACTTAATAGCAATATCTATTAAGTTATTTTTATTTACTTTATCTAATAACTTAAATCCTACTAAATATGTA
>DEUO01000077.1:6433-7407 GCA_002362595.1 Caryophanales bacterium UBA3260 | reverse complement strand
TCTTTATATCAGATTTATCTTTATTATAATCATCTCTTAATTTTATATAATTTTCTTTATTATATTTTGCATAATATGTTTTTTTATATTTTTGTTTTAATTCATTAGGAACTAAGTGTCCATTATATGAGCATGATAAGTTATAATGTTTAATCAATTTGAATATATTATCAAAAAATTTTTCTTTATTATTAGAATTAATGTATAACATTTTATGAATGCTTATAACGGCTGCATCAATATCATTAACGAGATAATTTTTAGCCTTCACATTCAAAAAAGAACTTCCACCACCAACAAATGGTTCAATATAATTGTTAATATTATCAGGTATATATTGTTTTATTTCAGGCATTAACTTATATTTATCTCCTACATAAAATAATGGGGATCTATATGAAATTTCTTTTTTTATATTAGGCTTTACTTTTGTAATAAAAATAAATTCTTTATGATCTTTTAATTCAGTCTTACCAGTGGTAAATGCTCGATACTTTTTTTCAAATTTTATAGTATCTCCTTTATTAGAAAGAATAGTTTGTATTTCATCTAAAGTTATTTTATTTTTAGAAGAATTGCTTTTTGACTCATAAGTATTATTATAAGATACAACAATATACTTTGCATTTATTTTTTGAATCAAATCATTAAATGCAATTGGAGCAGAAGTTTTGCAATAGTCTGACATATTTTCTTCTTTGGGCTTCATAGCAACTCCATATAATTTAGGCTTTTTCCATTGTGTGATATTTTCCATTACATGATAGAATCTACTATATTGTCGTGAATTATATGGTGGATCTATATATGCTATATCACATTTAATTTTGTCAGCAAGTTGATTAGAATCTTCTCTATATATTTCAATTAATTTTCTTTTATCATATTTTTTAGAAGTAATTAAATCAAAGGAAAATATATTATCAATTACATTTGCTTTCCTATATGCATCATAATGTCCACAAGTATTTGCA